>SVQW01000015.1 GCA_015065085.1 Oscillospiraceae bacterium
GGAACGATTTTTGTTTCTTTCAAGGCATTTTTGCGCAGTTATATGTACATATTACAAGAAAAAATAACGCCGAAAGGGGCGAAAATCGTCCTCGAAACCGACATGAGTTCGGCTCTTTTCGGCTATACGTAAATAACTGCATAGATGTGACATGTTCCCGGAGCAGGCGTATGTTAGAAAGAAAATCGTTTTGTCACGCAAGTTAACAAAAACAAACAAGCACCCTGTGGTGAGGGTGCTTGTTTGCTGAAAGCAATCATTTATATAAGGAGTTAAGATGAATGCTTAGTTAATTATTTGCCCCAAGCGTTTGCAACAACTTCGTTAACGCTCTTGGTTACGGATTCACCGTATGTGGTGTAGGTTTTTGTGCCGAGAGTGTAAGTAACATAGGGGCGTGCAACCAGCTGAGTATCGCGCTGGTCAATTTCGCCTTCGCCTGTTCCGTCGGGAATGTTGGTAACAACAGCGGTGAAGGTCTTAACGGTTCCCTCGGTTTTGAAGATGTTTTTAGCCTGTACTTTTGCAACATTTTCGCCGCCGATAACAGGAGTGGTACCTGCAAGTCCGATAACGGTACCGAACTCGGTAACGGTGCAACCCTCGGGAACTTGTGCAGTGTCAATGGTGAAACCGAATCTCAGTCCGAAAATACCATCGGCTCTTATCTGTGCACCCAGAGCAGCAACACCGAAATCAGCCGCGGGGATAATCTCGGTAACGGTGTAAGTCTTGTTAACGGTGTAGTC
The DNA here is from genome assembly GCA_015065085.1 of Oscillospiraceae bacterium. Lineage (NCBI taxonomy): Bacteria > Bacillati > Bacillota > Clostridia > Eubacteriales > Oscillospiraceae > Oscillospiraceae bacterium. The sequence goes on from SVQW01000015.1 coordinate 750, forward strand.
TCTGTTAGCGTAGAAGCTTGAAATGTGTACGGTCACATTTTCACCGTCGATGGTGACTTCAACATCAACATCCTCACAAACAGCCTTGATATCTGCAACGATCATATCTTCAATATCGTCTGCGGATTCAACTACATAGTCGAGTTCAAGCGCTTCAACAGCCGCCTTGGCATCTTCAACAGCCTTGGTTTCGTCTGCACCGAATGCTTTCATGGAAGCCTCGTCGGGGAAGAAAGCAATGTAGTAAAGATCGGCATAATAGTTCTTGGTGGGATTCGCATTGCTCTTGAGCTGGAGGAATATATCCTTTACGGGCGAGTAGTTATAATCGGATGAATCCTTCATGTAAGACAGGCTGGGTGCGCTTGAGGTCCTTGCAAGCCATGTAATTCCGTCATAGCCCGTGTAGGATTTGTGGGTTTTGCTGGCTTTCATTATTGCGCCGCTTGCGGTCTCCGGAACAGTATGGTCGTATAGATACAGAAACTCACCTGTGATTTCTGTGTCGGCACGGGAGTAGAAGCTGCCATTTCCGACCTCGTTGGGGTTATGCACGTTTACAACATGATAACCTGTGCGAGTTGAACCGTCGGCGTCAGGGGTCAAAGGATAATGACTGATATAGAACTGAAATTCAGCCGACCAGTTGGTTTTGAACTTGAATTTTACATATGGGTAATCGTAAAGCAGGAAATGTTCATCCTGAGCCAAAGTGAAAGTAGGTTGGTAAGTCTTGTTTGCCGAGCCGGTTTTAGTCATATTGAGATGGTACAGACCGTCAGCAACAGAAACGGATTCGGCATTATCTTTGTCCTTAATGGAGGAGGTGGGAGTAAAAGCTACGGTGCTGTCATCGTTGAAGGTCATTAATTTGTAGGGGTCGTTGCTTTTATAGGAGTAAGCTATCATTTCAGATTCGCTGCTGAAGAATGCAATGTACTCAACCTCTGCATATAAGTCAGCACCGTTGAGACTGGTTATTGTATCTGCATCCATGCCTCTCAACATGATGAAGAAGGTTTCTACCGGTGCCGGTTTGGTTTCCGAGGGGAAAGTGGGACGTGTTGTATTTGTTGCAGAATGTCCCGAGGTTGTCAGTGCATTATTCTTATAGCTGTATGAATATCTGATGTATGAGGTGGCGGTATCGGGGTGCTCTGCGAGCTCCTTTTCTGTCGGGTTTACAGTCGTTGCGGTTATACCTGCTGTACCATGGGGTGGAGCATAAAGCGAAACGGTTTTCCAACCTTCGGTTGCAGCAACACTTTTCTGATGATACAAGTAACCGCCGCCATCTGCACTGAGGTAAAATTGAAGTGTTTTGGGGTAGTTTGTCCTATATTTGAACTGAATATAGGGATAGTCATAAAGATTGAACTGGTGGTCAGCAACCGGAACTTCGAAGTTTGTGCGCTGAGGCGCTTCAATAGCTGTTCCGTCTGCTTTTGTGAGATTTGCAAACGGTATGTCAATTCTTGCAAGACCATTGGATATTGTGGTGGTACCCTTGGCGGATACATCGTTTTTTGCATCACCAAGGATAGAACCGTCTTTGCCGTCAAAGCGTATGATTTTTGAATCTGCCATTGCAAAAACGGTCAATATCATACACAAAGAAACAACAAGAAGCGCGATGCGGAAAAGATTTTTTGCGTTCATGGTTTTTCCTCCTGAAAAAAATTAAAATAAAGTGTTTTGTATCAGAAACACATTTAAATATATGTAATCATCCATGGTGGGGATGTTCACATCAAAAACGGCAATGTGAGCTTAACTCACATGAAGAAAGAACATTGTTTTTCATGACAGTGCATTATAAAAAAGATGGGAAAATTATATTCTTGCAAAAATATTTACACTAATCATCCATAGTATATCATACCATGAAATAAAAGTCAATATATCATTTGATATAAAACAAGCATACATTAAAATATATAGTAAATATCAATTTCTGTAATGCAAGAGGATTAGTTACCTCATTCGGAGTGGCGTGTTTGAGGCTTGTGATGTGGATTTGGCTTCACTTATGTATTGACATTGTCTCTGTTTTGCGGTATAATGTCAATTGTAGGCATTTTATGTTTATAAAACTATGTAAAGGAACAGTCAAAAATGAAATACATACTTTCAGCCGAAAAAATTCAGTCCTTTGAAGGAGATATACTTCCTCTCAGACTTATTGCCGACAGTGATATAACCGACACCGATATAAAATGGTCTGTGTCCGGGGAATGTGTTCAGCTTCGTAAGTTTACCGGAGAAAATTATACGGGCGGCGGCTTTGATGACGCAGAGAATAACCGTACATGCCACATAAAGCTTCACGATCGTGTGCTTCTTACATTGCTTAAAAAAGGAAAGTCAAAGGTCGTTGCAGAGGTGGACGGCGAAAAATATACCTGCACCGTAATCGTAAAGGCGCACAAGGCTAAAAAAGGAAAACGCCCCCAATACTACATAGGCGACCTGCATGTTCACACCACCATGGAGCACGACCATGACCGTTTCTGCGCACGTACTGTCGGGCTTCCCGTTGATACTCTCAATTATATGAGAAACGAAAACAAAATAGATTTTTCCGTTATCAGCGACCATGGCTGTTGTCTTGACGAAAAATGCTTTTTTAATGTTTTTGAGGTGACACGCGACGGCGAGGATTGCCCTGTCGTTTTTGCCGCCAGTGAATCAGAGGTTTCGCATTGGCAGGTTGACAGATTCGGAAACCGCCACAAGAATTCGGGCGAGATGGTCGTATTGAACTCCGATGCCTTTAATAACAGCGATAACTGGGAGGAGTTTTATTCCGAGCTTGCCCACAGCCCCTACGGTGTTGTAACACTGGCTCATCCTCAGATTATCGGCACGCCTGCAGGGGGCGGCGGCGGTGTGTGGAACTTTTCACTGGATAAGAATAACACCCCCGAATTCAAATCCGTGCTCCGCCTTATTGAAAGCGGAAACGGCTCTGACCGCTCGTCCAATTTTATAAATGAATATATGTATTCCGTGGCCCTTGACCAGGGCTTTAAGGTGTCTCTTACCTGTTCCAGCGACAATCATGGTGCTCCCTGGGGTTACGAAGCCTGCCCCGGCAAAACTGTTATAATGGCGCGTGAAAAGAGTCGCGAGGAATTTCTGTATGCTCTTCGCGAAAACCGCGTATATGCAACCGAAAGCGGAAATGTAAAGGTGTACTACACCGTAAACGGCAACCAAGCACCCTGTACGGTGGAAAACGTTACTAAGTACAATTTCCATGTCGAGGTTGATTATTTCCGTGAGGATGAAACCACAGTACCCGTAAAGCTTGAGGTAGTCAGCGACTACGGAAAAAAGGTCAAAACCATTGAGGGCGCTTTTGAGGGAACGGCAGATTTTACTGTGGAAAGCGAAACCGCAAGATATTTCTATCTGCGCTTCACCGACTCTGTGGGACATAAGACCTGGTCCTGTCCGGTATGGACGGGACGTGAATTTGACAAAACCGCAAAATGTCTGCCTTGTCAGTACACGGTTGGAGAGCAGGAAGAGCTCAAGCCCATTCCCAAGGACGGTTTTACTGCTGTTGATGAGCTGAGCGGTAAAAATGCGGATGATATAGTTAATGACACCGTTGATACCGAGTGGACGAGCGGACTAGGCACAGCAAGCTTTGTTATTGATATGAAAAAAGAACACACTGTCCGAGGTGTAGGTCATTATCCCGTATTTCTGCCTGTGACAAATGGTCCCGATGTAAAGGAAAAAATGGGCGGTTTCGCGGCAGAGTGCGAAATTTCGCTAAGCCTTGACGGACAAAGCTACGAAAAATGCATTGACGGATTTGTACGTATCTATGGCGGTGAGGTTATTTTCTCATTTGAACCGACAAAAGCAAGATACGTGAAATTTGACGTAAAATCCAATATCGGTCAGCTTTCCGGATTCCCGCAGCACAGTAACTATCCGCTTCTCATGAACGAACTTACGGTATTTGAATAAATATAAGGCTGTATCAAAAAAGGCTGTATCAAATTTTTGATACAGCCTTATATTGTTTTTGTAGTTTTATATGTGTATTATATAGCTTGGAAGTTTATATTTTTTTCTTTTGCGTATTCTTCTGCCGCACTTCCCGAAGGTGCGTGTATCGTGACGTTTTCACATCTGAAAAAAACGTCCTTTCCGAAAGTTTTGACACTTGCGGGAATGGTTATATCCTTAAGCCCGTAGCATCTGCCGTATGCCCAGTCGCCAATGCTTTTTACGGTATCGGGCAGAGTCATTTGGGTAATGTTTTTACATCCGTCGAACAGGCTGTTGCTTACACGAGTAACACCGTAAGGCACCTTCATTTCGGTAACACCGAAGCAATCATAGAACACAGCCTCGCCCATGAATTTGATGTTTTCGGGAATATCGATTTTTTTAAGCTCCATGCATTCCCATAATGAGTTTTGACCCAGGTATGTAACGCTCTTGGGAATTACAAGGTCACAAATGCTGATGCACATTGCAAAAGCGCCCTTGCCGATGGTTGTAATGCCGTCATGAAGCCTGATGCTTTTAAGCTTTTTGCACTTGTAGAACAGCCATTCGCTTACCTCGGTAAGACCCTTTGGAATATTTGCGTATTCCAGTGCAATGCATTCGTAGAATATATTCTTGCCGAGCTCTGTTACACTCTCGGGTATGACAATGCCTTTGAGTGAATTGCATAATGCAAAGGCACTTTGACCGATGCGTTTTAAACCATCGTTGAGCTTTATATTTTCAAGACTTATACATCTGAAAAACGCGTAATCACCGATAGAGGTGAGAGCTTTGGGTATGTTTATGCTTTTAAGCGCCTGACAATGAACAAATGCACCATTTCCGATTTCGGTAACACTTTCGGGCAAAAAAATGCTTTCCATATTCTCGCATCTGTCAAATGCGTATTCGCCGATAGTCTTAATGCCGTCGGGTACTTTAACCTCGGCATCATTGCCGCAGTACTTTTTAAGAATATCGTTTTCAACAATAAAATCCATATTTCGTCTCCTTTTCGGATGTTAAAAAGATTTTACGTCATTATAGCATTTTTTCACCTGCAAGTCAATATTTTTACCAAAAAACATTTTGCGTATTTTGTTGAAATATTCACAAATGGATGCTACAATGTATATATAACAAAAGAATAAACGCAGTTCATCTGAATATTTCGGTATTCGTTATCGGACATATGAAATACTGTGTTCGATGATAAGGAAATCGCGGTGAGAATCCGCGGCAACAGCCATTACCGTATCTCCCGCAGGTTGGGTCAAGTCGGAATGCTTATCGTTCTGCGCACATAAAAGTCTCTTGGGCAATGGGGGGATTGTGTATCGGGGCGGGGACGCGTACCCACGCCGTTCTTTGGCCTGGCAGGATGCCGAAGATTTTTCACAAGTACCTCTTGAAGGTACTTTTATTTTATCCTTTTGAAAACACGAAAGGATGCATAAAATGAAAAAAACATTAAACTCATCAGTTCTTATTGTACTTGCGCTTACTTTTATTGTCTGCCTTTTTTCCTGCACTGCACCGGATAATTCCGACGTGTGGGAGAATGCCGTTTACAAAGAGAATACCGAATTGGGCAACGGCGCAAAAGTCGTAACTGCAGAGGTTACGGCGGCGGAAAAGACAGTAGCGTTTACAATACACACAGACAAGCAGACCGTGGGCGAGGCTCTCATGGAGCACGGGCTTATTGACGGCGAACAAGGTCCCTACGGACTGTACGTGAAGGTCGTAAACGGTATTACCGCAGATTACGACGTTGATCAGAGCTATTGGGCGTTCAACATAAACGGCGAATATGCCATGACAGGTGTGGACAGCACTCCCATAGCAGAGGGTGAAGTATATCAGCTTGTGTACACAAAGTAAAAAACGTGCGGTAAACATACGGGAAATGGCAGTTTTTGCAATGCTGGGCACCGTTATGTTCTGTTCAAAAATATTAATGGAAATCCTGCCAAACATTCATCTTCTGGGTATGTTCACAATGACATATACCGTTGTATTCCGCAAAAAGGCACTTATACCGATATATCTGTATGTAATGATGAACGGCTTGTATGCCGGCTTCACATTCTGGTGGATGCCCTATCTGTACATTTGGACGATTCTTTGGGCGGCAACAATGCTTCTGCCGAAAAAAATGCCCAAAAGAATAAAATGCGTTGTCTATCCTGCCGTATGCGGTATCCACGGCTTTTTGTTCGGCATACTTTATGCACCCGCGCAGGCTTTGATGATGGGTTTTGGTTTTGAGCAGACACTTGCCTGGATAACTGCGGGTTTGCCGTGGGACATTGTTCACGGAATAAGTAATTCCATTGTGGGTATGCTTATTATCCCGCTGAGCCAAGTTCTTGAAAAGCTTATGAAAAGGCAGAATATTGTTTAAAAACTGTTTGCGGAAATTTTTAATATCACGAAAACGAAATATTTTGTGCGCATTCAATGAAAAAAACGACAGGTCGAAACCTGTCGTTTTTTCTATCGAAGTGTGGAGACTCGAACTCCAGGCCTCCAGTACCCGAAACTGGCGCGCTACCAACTGCGCTACACCTCGAAATCTTCAATACAGACTATGCTAATGCAAAGATTATTATAACATAATATTCCCTTAAAGTCAATAGCTAAATTTAAAAAAATAGTGCTGACCGAAAAATAATGGGTACTTACACAAAATTGTTGACACGAATTATGTCGAATGTGCAAAAATTGCCGTTTTTTGAAGAAAGTATCAGAATAATTTTAATGTTTTTTGTACATTCTTTTTTCTATAAAAACCTTTAAATAAAGATAAAAATTTCAAAATAGAAACTGCACGATTTGTTAAAAAATTAATTGTATCATATTATCGTCCGATAAAACTACATAGGAGGAATGAAGATGAATAATTCGTTTGATAACTATGAGAACCGCTGGAGCTACGACAGTTATACTTCCGAACAGCATCACACACCCGTGTCTCCCGTAAAAAAGAGCAAAAAGGGATGGAAGATAGCGGGAATGTTCTTTTCCGTGGTGCTTATTGTGGCATTGACTGCCTTTTCCACCGTTCTCATTATGAATGAAGTTTACCCCGCCAACCGTGGCGGTCATATACTTTCGCCCTCGGCTGCAAATATGCCTACGGTGGACAGCACAAATAAGCTTCAGAATTATAACACAAAGAATAACAATAACAACAACATACCCGTTCCCGTTGGCGAGGCGCTCACAAATCAGCAGATAATCGAAAAGGGCAAGCCGGGTGTAGTCGGAATACTTGTTGAAAGCGAAGTATATTCCTTCGGCAGAACCTATACACAGCAGAGCGTAGGCTCCGGTTTTATAGTTACCGTAGACGGCTATATTATAACCAATGCACATGTTGTTGAGGGTGCTACCAAGATTACCGTCATAATGCACGACAAAAGTGAGCACGAAGCAACCCTCGTGGGCGAGGACGCACTCAGCGACGTTGCAGTGGTCAAGATTGAAAAAAATGACCTTCCTGCCGTTGAACTGGGCAATTCCGACGAGCTGGTTCAGGGCGACCCGGTTATCGCAATCGGCACTCCTGCAGGAATTGAATTTGCAGGAACGGCAACTCACGGTATGATTTCTGCCATTAACCGCGATGTTAAGATCACTGACTACTACGGCAACACCACCAAGACCATGACAGTTATCCAGATAGATGCGCCCATCAACTCGGGTAACTCCGGCGGACCGCTGTTTGACCGCTTCGGCAGAGTTATCGGTATGAACTCCCTTAAATTGGGCAACGGCTTTGAGGGCATGGGCTTTGCACTTCCCATAAACGGCGTTATCAGCATAGCTAATGAGCTTATGGAAAACGGTGAGGTCATCGAGCGTCCTGACGGTGATTTTGTAACAGGCAAGGCATATCTGGGCATCGAATTTTATGAAGTGACCGAGGCACAGGCAAAATATTACGATATCCCGGAGGGCGTACTGGTATATCAGCTTACCCCCGGCGGTGCGGCGCTTAAGGCAGGTATACGTCGTGGTGATATAATAATCGGTTTCAACGGAAAAGAAATCAAGAATGCCGAGAATCTGACCGAGGAGATAAACAAAGTAAAGCCGGGAGATAAAGTAACCGTGCGCGTTGACCGCGGCGGCGAAAATATCGACGTTGAAGTAATAATGGGCTATCAGTCGTAACGGATATTTCATTCACAATAAAAATAAGAAGAAAACGGCGGACATTGTCCGCCGTTTTTGATGTTAATTGCGCATTGCAAATTTTAATACTTCACCGTTCTTTTTGATACCATGTACCGACCTATTTTGGCAAGATATTCGTATCCGAATTTTTTTACTTCTTCGGGACCGGGAGCTGAAATTTCGAAATTGAGATTTCCGCGGTAGTTTACCTCGTCCAGCGCCTTAATGATTTCGTCCCAGTCGATTCTCATTGGCTTCCAGGCGTTACTGTAAGGGGTCTGGTAAACGGAGTAGGGGTAAGCGTGCAGGTCGCTTATACCGTCGTTGTCGTGCAGGTGAAGGACGGCAAGTCTGTCACCGCTGATGCGTATCATCTCGGCGGCATCGTCCTGGGTCAGTGGGCCGTGTCCCACGTCAACGCAGATTTTGAATCTTTCGCCCAGACGGTCGCACATATCCACCATTTCCTGCGCGTGGGAGAAAATAGTGGAACAAATATTGGTGTATACGGGATCTACCATCCACATGTTTTCAACACAGCCGTAAACATCGTATTCCTCAAGGTAGGGGATAAGTCTTGAATAAAAGTCAGCCGACTGTTCAAAGTTTTCTTTTACGTAGTAATCGTAGTATCTTCTGCGGTCTATAATGGGGTGAATGACTACATACTTACAGCCTAACCAGTGTGCCGCTTTTATGCAGGCTGCTTCCCTTTTTACTATTTCGTCAATGTTGTGGTCATATTCTCTGGGATGTCCGCCGAACTGTGAGTGTATCTGTCCCACCTCAAAGCATACCTTGTCCGCTTCGCTTTTGAGATTGGTGAAGTATTCCTCTATCTGCTTGTCGGTAACATTGTCAATGTCGCCGAATATGCCGTTTCGGTGGAAATACTTTTCAAACGAAAAATCTACCGCATCAAATCCGCATTCCTTGAGATATGCGAACATCTGCGTGTCTTTTACGGGAACTCCAATGTCGGAAACAGAAATCTTCATATGTAATCTCCTTATATTTGTTGTTGATTTTATTATACAATAATAAAGGTATATTGTCAACGCTTTTACGGTATTTGTGAGGATAAAAAAACACCTTGTCTTTTCAGACAAGGTGAATATGGGAGCTACAGGGATCGAACCTGTGACCTCCTGCTTGTAAGGCAGATGCTCTCCCAGCTGAGCTAAGCTCCCGAACGTGTATTATTATATCACGAAAAAAAGAAAATGTCAAGTGTTTTTTGAAATATTTTTAAAATAGTATTGATTTATTTTTCAAACTTTGATATAATATAAATTCGGATAATACTATAAGGAAGCAGATATATTTTGATGAAAAGAATTTATGCGGCTTTTTTTGTTGTATTGATGTGTCTTTTGATATCCTGCACAAAAAACCAACCGCCGCCCGATATACAACCCCCTGCGCAAGATGACGAGGCTCAGCAGGTGGTTCCGGCACCCGAGCCTGAACCCGAGCCCGAGCCCGAGCCTGAGCCCGAGCCTGAGCCTGAACCGCAACCTGAGCCCGAAGCAGAAGAAAAGTTTTTCAATGAGCTTACCGGACTTGAAATAACCGAACAGCAATCGCTTAACAGGCCCATTGCCGTGATGATTAATAATAATATTCGTTCGCTTCCCCAGTCGGGTATAGCCGCGGCAGATGTTATTTTCGAATGTGAGGCAGAGGGCGGCGAGACCCGAATGCTGGCACTGTATAAATCCTATGAAGAATTGGGTGTCATAGGAAGCGTGCGCAGCGCACGTGATTATTTTATTGATTTCGCGCAGATATTTGACGCGCTTTATATCCACGCGGGCGGAAGCCCTCAGGCGTATGTTCACCTTAAAGAGCGCGGTATAAACAATCTTGACGGCGTGAATATGTACCTTCCGAATTGCTTCTGGCGTGATAGTGAGCGCAAAGCAACCTCGGCTATGGAGCATACCCTTGTGACCTCGGGAGAAAAAATAGCCGCCGAAATCAAGAATTTTGGTTACAGAACCGTTCTTTCCATAAGGTATAAGCCGTCCTTCACCTTCGCTGAGCAACAGTATATCCCCGTCGGCGGGGACGCAAATTATCTTAAAATCCCCCGTGTATTTCCCTCGGAGTTCAATTATGACCCCGAAACCGAACTGTACACTCACACACAGCACTCACGTGTGCAAAGCGACAGGGAAACAGGTGAGCAGCTTACCTTCAAAAATGTTCTTGTGCTGTTTTGCCCACAGAAAATTCTGGGCGACGAAAAGAACCGTATAAGCGTTGATTTTACGGGTGAGGGGAAAGGATATTTTCTTACCATGGGAAAATATATTCCTGTCATCTGGCAACGCGAAAGCCGTGACGGCGGTGTCAGTGTGATTGACGAAACGGGAATGCCCGTTGAGCTTAACCCCGGCAAAACTTTTGTGAGCATAGTTAATTCTTATTACTCCAAAAGTCTTACCTTCAAGTGAAAATAAAGAGAAAGGCATGATAAATATATGAAAAAAGCAGAAGCGCTTATCTCAGGCGAGCTTTTAAAGAAAATAAACTCCATTGCTCCCGATGCTGTTACGGCACAGGATATGGAAAGTATGTTTACCGTTCCCCCCGAACAGGAAATGGGCGATTTGGCATTTGCCTGCTTCAAGCTTTCAAAGGTTATGCGTAAAGCACCCCAGATGATTGCACAGCAGCTTTGCGAGGGCTTTGAATGTGAAGCTGTCAGCCGTGTTGAAGCGGTTGCCGGTTATCTTAATTTTTACATTTCCGACAGCTTCCGTACGAATGTAATGTTGAAAGGTATCCTTGAAAAAGGCGATGACTACGGCAAAATCTCCATCGGCGAGGGCAAGACCATGGTCATTGACTATTCTTCCCCCAATATCGCCAAGCCTTTTCACATCGGACATCTCGGCACTACCGCTATCGGTAACTCCATCAAGCGTATCTATTCCTACTGTGGCTATAACTGCATAGGCATCAACCATTTGGGCGACTGGGGCACACAGTTCGGACGTCTTATCGTTGCTTATAAGAACTGGGGCAGTAAGGAAGCCATTGAACAGCTGGGTGTCAAGGAATTGGCACGCATCTATAAGGATTTCTATGTAAAAGCCGAAGAAGACCCATCTCTCAACGACCTGGCGCGTGCCGAATTCACGAAAATCGAAAACGGCGACGAAGAAGCTCTTGCACTGTGGCGCTGGTTCAAGGATATAAGCCTTAAAGAATTCATGAAGACCTACGACCGTCTGGGTATTTCCTTTGAAAGCTACAACGGCGAGGCGTTCTATAACGATAAAATGGACCGTGTCGTAAACGAGCTTACCGAAAAAGGTCTTCTCAAGGAAAGCGACGGCGCAATGCTTGTTGATCTTGAGGAATACGACATGGCACCCTGCCTTATACTTAAAAATGACGGCTCTACTCTTTACGCAACCCGTGATATAGCTGCCGCTCTTTACCGCAAGGATACCTATGATTTCGATAAATGCATCTACGTTACCGATGCAGGTCAAAGTCTGCATTTTGCCCAGTTCTTCAAAGTAATAGGCCTTATGGGCTATGACTGGAACGATAAAATGGTTCATGTACCCTACGGCAAAATAAGCATAAACGGCGAAAAGCTTGCTACCCGTACAGGTAATGTAGTGCTTCTTGAGGAGCTTTTTGATGACGCTTCTCAGCGCGCACTCAAAATTATCGAGCAAAAAAATCCCGACCTTGAAAACAAGGAATATATTGCTGATAAAGTTGGTATCGGTGCGGTTATCTTCAATCAACTTTCCACAGGCAGAATCAAGGACGTCAACTTTGTCTGGGAGGAAGCGCTCAGCTTCGAGGGCAACACAGGACCCTACGTTCAGTATACCTACGCCCGTACCTGCAGTGTGCTTTCCAAGGCGGATATTCCCGCATCTCTTCCCGAGGGTGTAGCTCTCAACGAGGACGAAAAGGCGCTTATCAGCGTTCTTTCACGTTTTCCTCAGAAGGTGGAGCAGGCGCACAACGACTATGAGCCGTCCTACATTTCACGTTATCTGCTTGATGTCTGTGCCGCTTTCAACCGCTTCTACCACAACTGTCCTATTCTTAAGGAAGAGGGTGCTGTCCGCGATCTGCGCGTAGCTCTTACCAAGGCAGCGAATACCGTTATCGGAAACGGCCTGTGGTTAATCGGTCTGGAAAAAACACCCCAAATTTAAGCTTCGCATTGCCAAAAAATACTGCGTTACGGCGCACTTCAGACTCAGTCGAGTACATTCGGTACACTCCCTCGTCTTCGGTACGCCAAGCCTTGTCTTTTTTGACACTGCTTGCTTAAAGAATCGTAAAAGCTTCGCATTGCTGAAAAATACTGCGTTACGGCACTGTTATTGAAGTGAGCGAAAGCGCCCCTTGCCTAAAGGGGAGAGGGCCACGAAGTGGCGAGGGGATTTGTATGCTCCCCATTTAACTTGAAAATAATAGAATTGTGAGGATAAAATCATGTCAGGACATTCCAAATGGAAGAATATTATGCACAAAAAAGAGAAGACCGACGCACAGCGTGCCAAGATCTTCACCAAAATAGGTAAGGAAATATCCATTGCCGTTAAGGCGGGCGGCCCCGACCCTGTTTCCAACACCAAGCTTAAGGACCTTATTTCAAAAGCTAAGGCAAATAACGTTCCCAACGACAACATTGACCGCATAATCAAAAAGGCGGCTTCCGACGACAGCGAAGCCTATGAGGAAATCGTGTACGAGGGTTACGGACCCTCGGGTATTGCCGTAATCGTCGAGACCACCACCGACAACCGTAACCGTACCGGTGCCGACTTGCGTCACTATTTTGATAAATTCGGCGGAAATCTGGGTACTACCGGTTGTGTGTCCTTCATGTTTGAAAGCAAGGGTATCATCGTTATCGAATCTGCCAAGGCATCCGAGGACGAGGTTATGGAAGCGGCACTCAATGCAGGCGCTCTGGACTTTGTTGTTGAGGACGGCGCATACGAGATTTACACCGAACCTGCAGATCTTGATGCTGTCAAGGAAGAACTTGCTTCTGCCGGTTTTGAATACATTTCTGCTGAGGTTGAAAAGATTCCTTCTACTTACGTAACTCTCACCGACGAAGAAAGCATCACCAAAATGGGCAGACTTCTTGAAATGCTGGACGAGAACGAAGATGTCATCAATGTATGGCATAACTGGGAGAACGAAGAATAAATAGCTTCGAAAAAGCGAGAAATACTGCGTTACGGTAACCTGCAGGCTCAGTCGAGTACATTCGGTACACTCCATCGCCTGCAGAACCCCAAGCCTTGTCTTTCACGCTTTTTCTTTGCTATTAGTTTCGAAAAAGCGAGAAATATTGCGTTACGGGAACCTGCAGACTCAGTCGAGTACTGTGTGTACACTCCATCGCCTGCAGAACCCCAAGCCTTGTCTTTCACGCTTTTTCTTTGCTATTAGTTTTGAAAAAGCGAGAAATACTGCGTTACGGAACCTGCAGACTCAGTTGAGTACTATGTGTACACTCCATCGCCTGCAGAACCCCAAGCCTTGTCTTTCACGCTTTTTCTTTTCTGTTGGCTCATGCTTACACAAACTGCGCATTTTGAAAGCGTGTTTATATCTTCCGAAAGGAACTCACTATGAAAATAATAACTCTCGGCACAGGTCACGGCGACCCCACATATTGTCGCTTTAATTCCTCAACGCTTTATGAAAGTCCCACGGGAGATTTATATCTTTTGGACTGCGGTGCGCCCGCTGATGCACTTATGGTCAGGGTTAATAAGGATATTTCAAGGGTGAAAGCTGTTTTTAACACCCATGTCCATGCCGACCATTTCGGCGGACTTCCCGTGATGTTAAAATCGTATGTCAAGGCGTGCGGAAAGAAAAACAGAGAATGCGCTCTCACGGTTTTTTGTGCTGAAGAGCGTGTTATACAGCCCGTAAAAGACCTTTATACCGCCATGTATGCACAGAGAAGCTACGAATTTGATTCATGCATAACAATGGACACTGTTCATGAAGGAAAGCTGTACGAGGACGAAAATATTTCCGTACGCGCCGTTGCTACCAAGCACATGAACTATTGCGGAGGCACATCATATTCGTTTGTGCTCACCGAAAAGCAAAGCGGAAAGGTGCTTTTGTATACCGGTGACCTTGATGCTGAATTCTCGGATTTTCCTTTGGGAATAAAAGCGGATGTCTGCATTTGCGAAGCCACCCACTACAAGCAGGAGAGTGCGGGAAAGGTGCTTCCGGAATGTGATTTCAAGCGCTTTATATTCAATCATGTTCATGATACCTGGCACGGCGATGAGGGGGAAAAACTTCTTTTGTCACTTAATTCCCATTTGCCGTATCCCGTCAACGTTGCACATGACATGGAAGAATTTGAAATATGATATGTAAAAACAGGCTGAGCCAATGGCTCAGCCTCAGACTGTCGAGAAAGTCGTGATACCGCGACGGAAAAAATTGTATTTAAAAAACGAAAATAAAGCAAAAAATAATTTAACAGCAGGTGATACATCGAATATCACCTGCTGTTTGTCGCTTTTTGCCGCTTCAAGCCTTACCGTACCTTTGTACGCCGACAGGCTTAAATCGGCAAAATATCCCTGACTTTTCGAAAGTCTTACAGTGTGTCGACAGGTTTATCGACACACTGGGGCTGAGCCAATGGCTCAGCCTGTTTTGTGTTTTATTCTTTGCGGTTATTATATTCTTGCGAAAATTTCCTTAAGATGCTTGAGGCCTTTTTCGATACCCTGAATGCAGTCCTCCGCTCCCTCATACTCGATGGAAAGGAATCCCTCATAGCCCGCCTTGAGCAAAATGCGTATGCACTTTTCTATGGGTACATCACCCTCACCCAGTGCACAGCATTTCAGGTAGTTACAGCCGCGGGAAACAAGTGTGTGACCCGGCAACGGCTTTTCTCTCACTGCCATGTCCTTTGCATGAACGTGGAAAGCATACGGTGCAAGACGGCTTACCGCCACAGCGGGATTTTCGTCAACGCACAGAAAGTTGCCCATGTCAATAAGAAGACCGTAGTTATCGTGGTTTACGGCGTTAAACAGTCTTTCCATGCGGTCGCTGTCCTGAGCCAGCATACCGTGGTTCTCACTGCAGGTTCTTATTCCGAGACTCTGTGCATACTCGGTTATTTTTCTTGCGCTGTCTGCCAAATCGGGCAGCATAAGGTCAAAGCTTCTGCCTTTTCCTGCTTTTGCAAGATTCCAGCATACGTCATGGCGCAAAAGCTTTACACCCAATACGGCGGCAATATCAAGCTGATCTTTAACTTTCTGTATTTCTGCCTCTCTTGCCTCTGCGGTGTCGGCAAAAAGATTTGCGCCGATGGTGTAAGCGTTTATTTCAATACCCACTTTTTCCGCTTCTGCCTTTATTGCACGTGCAAGCTCTGTTTTTTCCTCTTTGGTTTCACCCTTGAGGTCGATAAATTCAATGGCGTCAAAGCCCATTTCCTTTGCTTTTGCCACGCAGTCAAGCTGGGTCATTTTGCCGGCGTTGATATATTGGGCAAAAGAATAAGAACTAACTGAAAATTTCATATTTTTTCTCCTTTATCTTATTTATCTGTAAAAAATATCCCTTGCATTTCGTATATTTTCCCGCCTGACATGTAGTAGTTTTTCAGAGCACGGAAAAGACTTGTGGTTTCGGGCAGAACGCTTACATCGCTGACCGAGTTTCTGTCACGTCCGAAAACATGGTAGAAAATACCCTTTGAATCAGACCATACGGCGATGCTGTTGAAGCGTGCCAGAAACTTTGCAATGTTTGTATCTTCGCCCAGAACGTATTTAAGCTGAGGGTCCATAAGCCAGCTGTGGCAATGGAACGCCTTGTAATCATACTCGGGGTAATATTTTGCCAAAAATTCTATACCGCGTGCTATGGAGTCGTCCACCGCCTCGGGGGTCATGCCGCCTCCTGCGGGAATATGCAGACTGACAATGTAGTCTCCCTTTTCAAGCACTTTTTTCCACTGGCTTTTGAGCAGCGTGACGGGGGTGCTCCTTACATATCCCATTTCGGAATGCGGATATCCTGTCCAGGCATCTTCTGTTTCGGTTACCACAGGTGTCCAGCTTCCTTCTTCATCCTCGTAGCCTGTCATGCCGAGAGGATAACCGGTTTTGTGAAGCTGCTTTTCATGTGCAAGTATAACGGTTTCACCCTCGGAATTTCTGAAAACCGTCGCGCCTGCGTCAAATTTTCTTTCAATTTCAATTTCCAGTCTGCCGAGTCTGTAAAGCTTGCAGTCAATTGACAGCTGGAACCATGCCATAAGGTCAAAACCGGGATAGCCGTGATTCTTTATATGCTTTGTTACGGTATGCTCAGGCAGGCGCAGTGCTTCAGTGACAATGTCGTCCGGTATGCCGCGCGCCTTCATTTTTTCATGACTGTATGGTATCATGGTAGCCATAGCGAGTCCGCGAAGCATATCGATTGCAAGATCCGGCTTGCCGTCGGCTGATTTGGGATAGCTGAAAGACATTTCGCCGCGCGCCTTTTCTCTGTTCTTCAAAACAGTTGCAAGAAGCAGAAGAAAAATGCTCAGTGGCTCACTTTGGGAAATCTTTTCTGCTGCCTTGATATAATACTCAAGCACATCGTTGAGAACGCTGTACTTTTCGTGAAGAGCAATGTAGTAAGCAGGGTCGGCATATTTACAGCCGCACTCACTGTACTCCTTTATTACCTCAGGGTATAAGTCGTACCAACGCTGAGGCCATTTTTCGCAGCCCAATTCCCGCATAAGTGTCTCTATTGTTGCAAATTTGTTATCCATGTCGTCTCCCATATCCAAAAAGGTTATAATATAAAAAACACGGGATAGGTCGAATAATACGGTGATATACATTTACCGTTATATTTTAACATATCCCGTGAAGATTTTCAATTTGCGGATTTTTCGTAAAATAGGAATTGTTTATCGAATTTATCCGATAATGCTTTTAAGAAAGTCGCGTGCAGTGATTATGTCTGCGGCAGGGTCTGCACCAACCTCGCGTTCAATGGTCAAGAAGCCCTTATAGCCGATTTCGTCCAACGCCTTGAGATAGTTGGGGAAGTCTACACTTCCTGTGCCCAGAGGAACTTCTTCAAAGAACTTGATACCTGCAATATCCTCAGGTACGGGATGAACTGCGCGGTAGATGTACTCGGGATTGGATTCGCGAAGCTTGTTGCCGTCCTTTGCGTGAGTGTGAACGATGTACTTCTTGAGGGTATGTACAGCCTTTACGGGGTCATCGCCTGTAACCATCTTGAAGTTTGCGGGGTCAAGGTTTACAGCAACACCGGTAGAGCCCAGGTCGTCCAGGAACATTTTCAGTGTATCGGCTGTTTCGGGACCTGTTTCAATGGCAAAGTGAGCTTCCATGCTGTCCGCAAAATGCGCAAGCTCAAAGCATGCTTCCTGCATTATCTTATATCTTTCGTGATTTTTGTCTGCGGGAACAACACCGATGTGGGTGGTGATTATGTCGGTGCCCAGATCTTTTGCAAGCTCAACTATGCGCTTGGATTTTTCAATAAGTTCGGGATTAAGCTCCTTGTTGCCAAAACCTTTTCCAAGGTCTCCGCACAGTGCGGAAAATACCAGACCGTAGGATTCTACCTCGGATTTGAGCGCTTTGCGCTGCTCGGCGCTGAGATTTTCGGGGGAATTTTCACCTTTGGTGGCATACATCTGAATACCGTTTGCGCCTATTTCGGCTGCTTTTTTGATTGCATCGCTGCGATTCATTCTGAAAGATTCAAGAATTACGCCTATCGGGAAATTGAACATAAATACTTTCTCCTTTTGAATGTTGTATTTTGAATAAGATAACAAGTTTATTGTAGCATTATTAAACGGATTTGTCAATATAAAATTTCAATATAAGTATGATAATGGCACGAAAATGTGTATAACGGGTCATGTAAGAGTTGCAAAAAAGGCGAGAATATAACATAATTATTAAAAAAAATGCGAAAAAATTATGTTAAAATCTTGACATACGGGTGAAAAAGATATATACTGTACTAAACAAAATTAAACCATGGAGGTTTTAAAAATGAAATTCACAAAAATTCTTACACTTGCACTTGTTGCTGTTTTTTGCTTTGCAATGCTGGCAGGATGCAGCGAAACCAACTATGCGGCTGACAATGCCGAGTTTGTTATAGGTGTTTCCGGTCCTCTTACCGGAGGTGCCGCAATGTACGGTCAGGCAGTTGCCAACGCGGCTCAGATTGCTGTTGATGAAATCAATGCCGCAGGTGGCTTCAATGGTGTAAACTTCAAGCTGGTTGCTGTCGACGATATGCACGATGCTACTAAGATTTCCACCAACTACTCTTCACTTTACGAAGGCGGTATGCAGGTATCTCTCGGTACCGTTACCACTGCTCCCGGTCTTGAGTTCAAAAATCTTTCCAAGGACGACAACGTGTTCTTCCTTACCCCCTCCGCTTCCGGCGACAAGATTCCCGAGTTTGACAACGGATACCAGATGTGCTTTGCGGACGGTAACCAGGGTAAGGTTGCCGCTGAGTTTGTAAATGCAAACTTCGCAGGTCAGACCATTGGTGCTTTCTACAAGTCCGATGAGGCTTATTCCAAGGGTATTTATGACCAGTTCAAGGCTAACCTTGATGAGTCTGTAACTGTTATTGAAACCACCTTCACCGATGCTAACGCAACTGACTTTTCCACCCAGATTGACACTCTCAAGGATTGCGGATTTATCTTTATGCCTACATACTACACCCCCGCATCTCTCTTTATGACTCAGGCAAAGGATATTATGGCTCCCGAGGCTGTTTACTACGGTTGTGACGGCTTTGACGGCATCGATAACATCGAAGGCTTCGATATTACACTTATTCCTCAGGAAGTAACCATGCTTTCTCACTTCAACTCCAAGGCTACCGATGGTATGGCTAAGGAATTTATCGACAAATATGTTGCAAAATTCGGTGCAGAGACCCTCAACCAGTTCGGCGCATCCGCATATGACTGTGTATATGCTATTTACGGTGCAATGCAGAAGGCTGTTGCGGAGGGTAAGGAAATCCCCGTTAACATCAGCGCATCTGACCTTTGCGAAATCCTTAAGGCACAGTTCGCAGGCGGCTACACTGTTGAAAATGCTGTTACAGGTAACAACATTTCCTGGGAAGCAAACGGCTATGTAAACAAGGGCGCTATCAAATACGTAATCAAAGCGGCAGGTCTGCCTGTCGATGAGAAATAATTCAATACGACAGATTTGATATATTTGGTATATTGCCGGTCATTACGACCGGCAATATACTAATATCCAAACTTTTCATACTAAATTTGATTTTTAAGGTATAAAAATGGAACTGATATTATCTACGCTTATTAACGGTCTGAGTCTCGGCGGAATTTATGCCATGATAGCTCTGGGCTACACCATGGTTTACGGTATCGCCAAAATGCTCAACTTCGCTCACGGCGACATTATTATGGTGGGCGGATATGTTATATATGTCTTTATGGCGCTGAAAAATCCCTTGCTTGCCATTATTATGGCGGTTGTTTTCTGTGTTATACTGGGCATGACAATAGAAAAGATTGCATATAAACCCTTACGCGGTGCATCTCCTCTGGCAGTTCTCATAACAGCTATCGGCGTAAGCTACCTGCTCCAGAGTCTGGCGCAGATGATTTTCGGTTCTGCCAATAAAATGGTAACCGTTTATGACTTCGGTTCAATAAAATTCATGGGTGTTTCCGTACAGGTGTCTGCGCTGGTAACACTGGCGGTAACGGTTGTTGTCATGACGGCACTTACAATGTTTGTAAAATATACCCGTATAGGACGTGCAATGATTGCCGTATCAGAGGATAAGGGTGCGGCACAGCTTATGGGTATTAATGTAAACGGTATTATTACAATTACGTTTGCCATCGGCTCGGCACTGGCGGCACTGGCAGGTCTTTTCTATCTGCTTAAAGCCCCCAGCATTTCAAATACTCTCGGCGCAATGCCGGGTATCAAGGCGTTCACAGCCGCGGTTATCGGCGGTATAGGCTCTATTCCGGGCGCTATGCTGGGCGGAATACTGCTCGGCATGGTAGAGTGTATTTCCTACAAAATAACAGTTATCGCTCCTTACACGGATGCTATCGAATTCTCAATTCTGATAATAATTCTCCTTGTAAGACCGACAGGCTTTCTCGGTAAGAAGAGGAGGGAAAAAGTATAATGAAAAAATTGAAAAGAATAAGCTGGCAGCATTATATAAATTACATTGTGATCGGTATTTTTACTGCCGCAATGTCAGTTATCACCTTTACGGGCGGACATCTCAGCAGCTCTTTGCTGTACCTTTTGGAAAAAATGGCAATAAGCATAATACTTGCAGTGTCCCTCAGCCTTGTTGTAGGTTTTTTGGGCGAGCTTTCGCTGGGTCACGCAGGCTTTATGTGCGTGGGCGCATATCTGGGTGGTAAGCTTTCCGCAGTACTTGAACCTGTAATAGGCAACAGCCCTCTTAACTTTGTTATATGCGTTATTGCAGGCGGTGCAATTGCGGCAGTGTGCGGTGTTGTTATCGGTATGCCTGCTTTGAGATTGCGCGGAGACTACCTTGCCATTGTAACACTGGCTTTCGGCGAAATAGTAAAGTCCATTTTCCAGAACACAAGCGACGATACCTTCGGCGGTGCGTTGGGTCTTGCAACTCCCAGATACGACAAAAAATATCTTTTCATTTTTGCCTTTGTTCTGGTGATTATTACACTTTTTATTATTCAGAACTTTATCCGCTCCAAGCACGGCAGAGCCGTTACCGCCATACGCGATAACGAAATTGCCGCACGTGCAAGCGGTATAAACGTTACTAAGTATAAGCTTCTGGCGTTTACCGTATCTGCGTTTTTTGCAGGTATTGCGGGTGTTTTGTACAGCTTCTCCAACTACAATGTTCAGAGTGCCAAATTCGGCTATAACTATTCCATTGAAATTCTGGTTATGGTGGTTCTTGGCGGCATGGGAAGCATAAACGGCTCCATCATAGCCGCGGCGCTCATAACCTTCCTCAATACCAAGCTTGCAACTATTCTCACGGGTGACCTTGCAGTGCTTCAGAATTTCCTGTACGCACTTATTCTCATAGTTATAGTTATTTATAATAACGCTCCCGCACTCAAGAACTTCCGAGATAAATATAATTTCGGTACGCTGATTTCCAAGGTGTTCAAGCGCAAGCATGACCCGGCAGACAGACGTGACGACAAGGCAAAATGGGACGTTGTGCCTACTAAAATAGAAATGAACGAGATTCTTTCCATCGATATGACACCTCAGGACAAAAAAGGAAACTACGGAAACGGAGGGGATAACTGATGGCTGAATATATTCTTGAAACTAAAGGTCTGGGTATTTCCTTCGGCGGTCTTAAGGCGGCTCAGGACGTCAATATCCGCATAAAGAAGAATCAGATATATGGTCTTATAGGCCCCAATGGCGCGGGAAAAACAACTATTTTCAATCTTCTCACCGGCGTATATAAGCCTACTGCGGGAACTTTTTATTTGGATGGCGAGGAGATTAAGGGACTTAGACAGGACAAAATAAACCACAAAGGTATCGCTCGTACATTTCAGAACATCCGTCTTTTTAATAATATGACGGTTGTACGAAATGTTATGGTGGGTCTGCATGACCGACCCGAATATAAATGCAGTGTTTTGGAGTCATTTCTGAGATTGCCCCGACATTTTAAGGTGGAAAAGGCTATGCGTGAAAAAGCCAAGGAGCTGCTTCGCATTTTCGACCTTGAAGAAGAACGCAATAATCTTGCCTGCAATCTGCCATACGGCAAGCAGAGAAAACTGGAAATAGCACGCGCTCTTGCCACCAACCCCAAGCTGTTGCTATTGGACGAGCCTGCGGCAGGTATGAATCCTCACGAAACAGAAGACCTTGTAAAGACCATAAGATTTATACGCGACCGCTTCGACATGACCATTCTGCTTATTGAGCACGACATGAAGTTCGTGTCAGGTCTGTGCGATGAGGTTACTGTCCTCAACTTCGGTACTGTGCTTGCCGAGGGTGACACAAAAACTGCCTTGAACGACCCCGAAGTCATAAAGGCATATATCGGAGGTTAATCCATGGCAATGCTTGAAGTAAAGGATTTAGAAGTATACTACGGCGTCATCTGTGCGCTTAAGGGTATAAGCTTTGAGGTAAATCAGGGCGAGATAGTAACTCTCATAGGCGCAAACGGAGCAGGTAAAACAACTACAATGCAGAGCGTTGTGGGTCTTATCCCCGCAAGGGCGGGCAAAGTGACCTTTGACGGAAAAGACATCACAAAGGTGCCCTGCCATAAAATAGTCCATATTGGCATGACCCAGGTGCCCGAGGGCAGACGTATATTCCAGGAACTGACCGTGTACGAGAATCTCCTTATGGGCGCTTACTCTATCAAGGATCAGTCGGGCTTTAAAAAGGACCTTGATGCTATTTATACCCGTTTTCCGCGTCTTGCTGAACGCAAAAATCAGATAGCAGGTACTCTTTCGGGCGGTGAACAACAAATGCTTGCCATGGGACGCGCAATTATGAGCCACCCCAAGCTTCTCATGCTGGACGAGCCGTCTATGGGACTTTCACCGCTTCTGGTGGATCAGGTGTTTGAAATTATCAAGGACATCAATAAAGACGGAACAACAATTCTTCTCGTTGAGCAGAATGCGGGCAAGTCGCTTGCAATTTCTGACCGTGCCTATGTTCTGGAAAACGGAAAAATTGTTCTCACGGGTACAGGCAGTGAGCTTGCCGCCAGTGAGATGGTTAAGAAAGCATATCTTGGCGGTTAAAACCGAAAGGAATTTTATATGGAAATAAATCAGATAGAACTGGTTATGGAGTCGCAGAAGAATATTGCGCTAATAGCCCACGACAGCAAAAAACATGACCTTATTGACTGGTGTAAAAAGAACAAGGAAATTCTTGAGCATCATTTCCTCTGCGGAACGGGAACAACCGCAAAGATGGTTGCTGAGCATACGGGTCTTCCCGTGCGCGGCTACAACAGCGGTCCTCTTGGCGGAGACCAGCAGATAGGTGCACGCATTGTAGAGGGCAAGATAGATATAGTCATCTTCTTTTCCGACCCCCTTGCCGCACAGCCTCATGACCCCGACGTAAAGGCGCTTCTCAGAATAGCGCAGGTTTATGATATTCCCATAGCAAATAACCGTGCAACAGCGGATTTCATAATCACCAGCCCTTACATGGAGGGTACCTATTCTCATATGCTTAAAAACTTTAAAGCCGAAGTTAACCACCGCGCCAAAACACTTTGAATTTAATTTTATAATGATAATGAGGGGGAGCCTTTTACAAAAGGCTCCCCCTCAAACTCCCCCGCGAAAACTTGAAATTAAATAAAAAATAGGAATTATTCCAACAAATTGTATATTTTTCTCCAGTATATGCTATTACAGATTGCTGAAATTGTTTTGACTATTTGAGATATTATACATGTTAATGACACCAGAAACAAAATAACAATCAGAAAAGTATCAACAAATTTTTTAATATAATTCATATGCATATAAGGCAATAACAATCTGATTAAACAAAGCGATGAAATGGCATAAAAGCCATAATGTAACGCAAGTAATCCAACAGTATCTGCGTAACTGTTCACGTTTTGCGTTTTATCTACTATGCGGTTGTACTTACAATACAGAGCTTTTTTTGAATTGCTCAACATACTTACCTTTTTATTAAATATTTTTAGTCTGTACATGTTTAACTTGTAGCTGTTGCTGACACGAAGATAGTCGTTTTTTTTACGCATGATTTTATTTATTATGTAGTAATAATAATTAATGTTATGATAATTTTTATTATTTATTTGGTAATATTTATTGTAATTATATCATATAAAAAAATAGTTGTCAAGAGTGTATAATAATTCTTGAGGTGAAAACGTAAAATGAACGATGAATTTGCTCAGAATTATACCAAAATCGGTCTCAAAGTGTCATATTATAGAAAACTTAAGGGCATGACACAGGAACAGCTTGCAAATAAAATGAATGTTGCTACCAGTTTCATCGGACAGATTGAAGCACCTAATATATATAAACCAATAAGCCTTGATACACTTTTCAGAATTGCAAAATGTCTGGAAGTTGAGCCGTATAGATTTTTGGATTTTGAATAACAGATTACCGACAAAATAACGGTACGCCTTGGCGTACCGTTATTTGTGTTTACTAATGTTTAATTGTCTTGAATTTCCATGCACACGTTACATTTATTCTTTATATCAAAAGCTTCAAAATAGCGCTGTTCCATGGGTATCCAATCGTCAAAAAAACGTTGCGCCATATCGGGATTGCGGTGCAGTATGCGCTTTTTCTGCATTTCGGGGTCGATATTCAGAAAAACACTTAAATTGTAATACTTACTAAGCTCCGGACGCATGCAGTATGCACCCTCAATGACAGTCAGCTTTTTGGGGATTATTTCAACTGCGGGTTGCATTTTCATTGAAGTACAGTCAAAACGGCGGTAATTTACAGTTTTGTTTTCATTAAGCGGTTTAAGTACTTCTTCATGAAACCTTTCATAGTCAACATTTCCGCCGATTTGCTCAAAGCGTTCGGGTGTGCGCTGATGAGGCTGTAAAAAGAAATCGTCCATGTGAAAAACGGTGCAGTCATAAACCTCTCCAAGAATTTTTGCAAGAGTGGTTTTTCCGCTTGCCGCGCTACCCTCTATTGCAACAACAGCATTTCCCTTTGAAAGCAGCATGTCAATTCTCGTGAACAGCTCCGTAAACGGAATGAATTTGTTTGAAATTACACGGTATGCGGGCTGATACTCTTTGTTGAAGCTTTCCGAGTGGTGCAAGGCGGGGTAGCCTTCCGATTTCCATTTTTGCACCGCTTTTTCAAACTCGCTTTTGTCAAGCGGTATGGCACCGTCCGAAATAAGCCTTTTCAGAACGGCAAGCTTTTCTTCAAGAAGATTTTCACTTTGCTTGGAGCATTTTGAGGAAAGGTAAAACAGCTTGGCGAATGTTTCACGGCTCATGCCGTTGTTTATAAATCCAAGCCACACACGACTGTAATCCCCGTCAAGCACTTCAATAAGCTCTTTTGCGCGGGGCTTTTGTTCCAGCTCCTCAGATATGCGTTTCAGTACATCACGATAATCTGAAATCATGTGCTCACAGCCGAAACAACTCTGGTGCAGAAATTTGAAAAGGTCGCCGATTTGTGCTTTATTATATGTATTAAAGTGGGTGATAAGTCTGTTGCGGGTAGAGCACATTTATAAAATTCTCCTCAGCAAAGCTTTTTGAAAACAGGTGTTTTTTCAAGGACAATGACAATAATGGGTACAAGTATAATTTGGATTACAATACCGGGAATTGCATTGGTGAAAGCGCCCGCAACGAATGCGGAAAGCCCGAAAGTGTTTCCTGCCATGCCCATGCAAACAAACATTGCTGCTCCCCATACCAGTCTGCCCAGTATCATTGAAATAATGAGGGAGCAGTATATAAAGGGGATTCTTTTTGGGAAAAGCTTATAGAGAATACCGCAAAGAGCGCCGTAGGCGGCAAGCTCAAAAGCCATGCATATTGCAGTAAGTATGGGCGGCATACCCAACATAAGCGAACGCATCAGCGGAGCTATAACACCCACTGCCAGTCCCCAGTGCCAACCGCAGATAAATCCGCATAAAAGAACGGGAATATGCATAGGACAAAGCATAGAGCCTATTTCGGGTATTTGTCCTGTCAGAAATGGCATTACATAAGCCAGTGCTGCAAAAAATGCTGCCAACACCATTTTCAGAATATGTGTTTTTGTTTTCATGTTTCTTCCTTTCTGTGCATTACACAAACCAAAAGACATACGCCGACCTTGTGGACGGCATATGTCTTGTGACATAAATTCATAAATGAAAGTGTTATCGGCTTGTGCCGCGGAAGTAAACTTGTGTTTACAAACTACGGTATATTATATCATATGAATCCCGAATTGTCAATGAGTATATGTTATTTCCGGATTATATTCTCTATTTTCTTAAGTGCATCGTTTATCATGTCACTCACATTCATACCGTCCACGCCCGCGATAAGATTGTTACAGCGATTTGCGGGAATGAGGATTTTGACAGCATTGCTTTGCGAGACGGCGAGAGCCATATCGGGCGTTATTTCACCCAGCATGGAGTCCGCAATCACAATGCCTATCGGACCCACAATTATGTCAGCTGTACGGCAATTTACGACCACGGCATTTTCACCGGTGGCACATAGCTTTGCACCGCCCTTTATCATGGCGGAGGTCGCAATGGTATTAGTTCCCACCGCAACAAGCTCGATATCTTTAAAACGCGCCAGAATAGATTCGCACAGCTCTTTGCCCAGCTTTCCGCCCTGACCGTCTATAAGCAGAATTTTCATATTGTTACCTCTAAATACAGGGAACGACATTTTGTCGTTCCCTGTCAGTTACATTTATTGCGGACTTACGCTGTAGTTGGGCGCTTCCTTGGTGATGTAAATGTCATGAGGATGGGACTCCTTAAGACCTGCGCCGGTAATGCGTACAAACTGAGCATTTTTCTGCAAAGTGGTAACGTCGGGAGCACCGCAGTAGCCCATACCGCTTCTCAGACCACCCATGAGCTGATAAACCGTGTCAGCCAGAGTTCCCTTGTAAGGAACACGTCCTTCAACGCCCTCGGGAACAAGCTTTTTGTTGTTTTCCTGGAAATATCTGTCCTTTGAACCACACTGCATTGCGCTGATAGAGCCCATACCGCGGTAAACCTTGAAGCTTCTGCCCTGATAGATTTCGGTGTCGCCGGGGCTTTCTTCACAGCCTGCAACCAGTGAACCTACCATTACAACGTCAGCACCTGCCGCGATTGCCTTGGTTATATCACCGCTGTATTTAACACCGCCGTCTGCAATAACGGGAATACCGTGCTTCTGTGCAACACAGGCAACGTCATAAACTGCACTTATCTGAGGCACGCCTATACCCGAAACAACACGGGTTGTACAGATAGAACCGGGACCTATACCTACCTTGACCGCATCGGCACCTGCCGCAATGAGCTCCTCGGCTGCTGCTGCGGTAGCAATATTACCTGCAATAACCTGAACGGTGGGGAATTTAGCTTTAACCTTGGAAAGGGCGTTTACAATGTTCTGGGAGTGACCGTGAGCCGAGTCCAGAACAAGAACGTCAGCACCTGCCTCTATGAGAGCACCTGCTCTGTCAAGTACATCCTTGGTGGCACCGATTGCCGCACCGCATACAAGTCTTCCCGCGGCATCCTTTGCTGCATGAGGATATTTTACTGCTTTTTCGATGTCCTTGATTGTTATGAGACCCTTGAGATGTCCATCGCTGTCAACAAGAGGAAGCTTTTCTATACGATGCCTTGAAAGGATTTCCTTCGCCTGCTCGAGAGTGGTACCCACATCGGCAGTTACAAGATTATCCTTGGTCATAACGTCTTCAATTTTCATATCGTGATTGGTCAGAAAACGCATATCACGGTTGGTCAGAATACCAACAAGCTTGCCGTCACGGCAAATCGGCACACCTGAAATACGGTATTTGCCCATAAGCTGATCAGCTTCGTAAACATAGTTTTCGGGGGCAAGGAAAAAAGGATTGACAATAACACCGTTTTCGCTTCTCTTAACGCGGTCAACCTCCTGAACCTGCATTTCGATGGGCATATTCTTGTGTATTATACCTATGCCGCCCTCACGCGCTATGGCAATAGCCATGCGGCTTTCGGTGACAGTATCCATTGCGGCTGTCATGAGCGGGATATTAAGTCTTATTTTTGAGGTCAGATTGGTGACAAGGTTGATATCCGCAGGCAGAACATCGCTTTTTGCAGGAATCAAAAGCACGTCATCAAATGTCAGACCTTCTTTGATAAATTTTTCACTGTAAACGTCGTTAACCATTTCAGCACCGTCCTTTATTTTATTAAATCAAAAAGTTCAATATTGAATTCTTCTTTCAGCATCATGCCCAGCTTGCAAACGGGAAGCCCCACAATGTTGAAAAAGTCGCCCTCGGTACGCTCCACAAAGATGCTCGCCGTGTCCTGAATACCATAGGCGCCTGCTTTGTCCATCGGCTCGCCCGAAGCAATGTATTTTTCGATTTCGTGAGAGGAAAGCTCACGGAATTTTACTCTTGTAACCTCGTAATCCACGGCAATTTTGTTGTCGTAGGCTATGGCAACGCCGGTGTATACCTCATGCCAGTTGCCCGACAGCATGGTAAGCATTGTGAAGGCATCGTCCTCGTTTTCAGGCTTACCCATTATCAGACCGTCGTAGGAAACTACTGTATCTGCACAGATTATAAGATCGTCATCGTTGTAATTTTTCTGTTCCCTTGCCGCCCTCAGCTTGCGTACCGCAAGCCCCGAAACGTATTCGTCGGGAGGAAGGTCGGGAACATTTTTTTCGTCCGCGTCGGAAGGAGCGGTTTTAAAGCTTATACCCAGATTCTGCAATATTTTCTGACGTCTTTTGGATTTGGACGCGAGAAATATGTTCATTGGTTTAGTCCTTTCGAAACTTTTATGTATTTTCACCCATACTTCTGGCAACTGCGGCTTTGAAAAATTCGTCTGCATCATGGCTCTTGCTGTCCGCTTCGCTTTTTTGTGACGAAGTTTCGACAAGCTGAGAGACATTCAGTATTCCGCGCTGATGCCAGCTTTCAAGGATGGAATTCATGTATTTGAGAGAGGGCTTTGAAATGCGGTCCACAGTTATCTCATACGCTTTTTCAACCAGACAAAAGTCAATACTCCACTCCTTGAACCATACGCCTATAAGTTTTTTCTCCGAAGGCGTCAGTTCCCTTGAAGTAAATCCGCACAGTTTACGGAGCTTATGCTCTTGCTCGTTATACCTAAGCTTTGCACCGAGATAATCCTCTACATCGCTGTAACGGGTTATGTTGTTGTCGCTCATGGTTATGAGTATTTTTTCCATGTACCCCAACGACGGCTTTTCAATTATACAGCAGTGCTCCGCGACCAGCATAATGATGTCGGGCTCAAAGCCGAGATTGTCGTAAAAGGAGTACAGCATAGAAAGCTGAGAGGGGTTAAAAAGCTTGTTAAACTTGTGTTGGCAGAAATCCACCAGTGCTTTCATGCCCGTTGTGTTTTCGATAGCCTGAGCAACCTGTGCCGCAGGATAAATGGGACGCGCACCCGGTTTTTTCACAACAGTATTTTGTTCCTCTGAAGCGGAATTTTTGCTTTTGAGAGCTTTTGCGCTTTTAATTATTCCTGCGCCTCTCCAAAATGCCAGGGAAAAATTCACTTCCTCATCGGAAAGAGAGAGCTTTTCGGCAATTTCATGAATATTCTCGGCGTCAAAACCGTTTTTTAACTCGGAATAAAGAAAAATTATGACCTTCAAGTCGCTTTCCGAGGCGCCTGCAAGATGAGGCAGGATGTCGCGCGGTAAGCCGAATATTCCGTCATTTTCTGCCGACTTCAAAATATAAGGCATATCCGTCTTTCCTTTCTCACCGCAGATTTTAGAATATTTACATCTATTATAACATAAATCTTGACAAAATTCAATATGTATTATGAAAAAAAGAGGTATATCTCACAATTATCTTTTGTGCTTTTTTATGAATAAAAGAAGCGCCGTGTGTTTTTCACACGGCGCATGATTTTCAGTTGATTAAAGAGTGTTTGCAGAGCCGAGAACGTCCTTGATTTTGTGAGCAACCATAGCCTTAACCTCGGAACGTGCAACGGTGAGGTAGGTTCTGGGGTCAAATACGTCGGGCTGGTCGTGCATTACACGGCGGATACCTGCAGTCATGGCAAGACGGATATCGGAGTCGATATTAATCTTGCAAACTGCAAGAGAAGCTGCCTTTCTGAGCTGTTCCTCGGGAATACCTACTGCATCGGGAAGTGCGCCGCCGATGGAGTTGATTTCCTTAACGTGAGCCTGAGAAACAGAAGAAGCACCGTGAAGAACGATAGGGAAGCCGGGAATTCTCTTCATGATTTCTTCGAGAATGTCAAAGCGCAGCGGAGGGGGAACAAGAATGCCCTCTTCGTTTCTGGTGCACTGCTCGGGCTTGAATTTGTAAGCACCGTGAGAAGTACCGATAGCGATGGCAAGAGAGTCAACACCGGTCTTTTCAACGAATTCTTCGACTTCTTCGGGACGGGTGTAGGAGGAGTCTTCATCGGAAACATTTACATCGTCCTCAACGCCTGCAAGTCTGCCCAGCTCGCCTTCAACAACAACGCCGCGTGCGTGAGCATATTCAACTACTTTCTTGGTAACGGCAATGTTATCTTCAAAGGTGTGATGAGAGCCGTCGATCATAACGGAGGTAAAACCACCGTCGATACAAGCTTTGCAAATTTCGAAATCAGCGCCGTGGTCAAGGTGAAGAGCGAGGTCGATACCGGAATCGGCGATAGCCGCCTTTGCAAGAGCGAGGAGGTATTCCTGCTTTGCATACTTTCTTGCGCCTGCGGAAACCTGAAGAATTACAGGGCTCTTAAGCTCTCCTGCGGCTTCGGTAATAGCCTGGATGATCTCCATGTTGTTGATGTTGAACGCGCCGATAGCGTATTTACCGGCGTAAGCTTTTTTGAACATTTCGGTTGTATTAACCAATGCCATTGTGAAAACACCTGTCTTTCATAATATTATATATAACAGATATATTATACATTTTTTGTGCAAAAAAGCAATAGAATTTCCGAAATTCACAGAAATTTTTCATTTGTGCTTTCAGAAACGGTTTGATAATGGAAAGATAGTATTGTAATTAAATAGGTTTTATGATAGAATAGATGCATAGGAAAAGCAAGGGAGATATTACTATGAAACACATTGTTCCCGGGGTTCAATTTCCCCTTGATACTCATGAACGCACCGAATCGGATTTTACCGAACTGGATCGCTTGTACAGCGGTAAAAAGGCATACTTCGGTGACTTTCACGCCCATGCCGCAACAGGCGGCACCAGTGACGGAGAAACAACGCTTTCCGAATGGAAACAAGCTATGGAAAAAATGAATATGGATTTTGTAGGTATAATGGATCACCGCCAGGTTCGCCATATGTATCTTGACGAATTCGATCCGTCATTTTTTCTGTATGGGACCGAGCCGGCGGGCGTATGGCATGAGCCAAGACTGGTTTTTCACTATCTCATGATTTTTCCACAGCGCGGAACTTTGGAAAAAATACTGGAAGAATTTCCTGATGTATTTGAATTTGAAGGCACAAGCGAGGGACATTTCAAGTACATACGTGTTGATAAGAACCGTTTTATGCAGGTTAAAGATGCGGTTATTGAAGCGGGCGGCGCGTTCATCCACGCTCACCCGAAGCAGCAGATGGAGAGCACCAATGTTGATGATTTCAATTTTGGTGACGGCACAGGAATGGAAATAATATATACCACCACCTTTAACGACCCGCTCAATCCTCATACTGTTGCAAACTACAAGTTGTGGACGGAGCTGTTGTCTAAAGGCGTGAAAATGTACAATACTGCCACAAAGGATGCCCACGGAGCTCCCGGTATCAGCGGTCTGAATGCGGTTTATGCCGCGGAAAAGCACGCCTCGGATATTGCAATGTGCGTCGCAAAGGGAAATGTGAATTCGGGAATTGCGGCAGTAAAAATGTGCATCGGTGAGGCTTGTGTCGGCGCGACAGCAAAATACGAGGATGGAATGGAGCTTCAGCTTAAGGTTGACGATTTCCATTCAAGCTTCGATGTGGCGGGCAATTACCGTGTGGATATTATTACCGATAAGGGAATTGCGTATTCCGCACCCCTTACCCCGGATTTTGCGGTAAGTCTTAAGGTGAAAAAGCGCGCTTTTTACCGTGCCGAAATACTACGTGAATGTGATGGTGCGCCCATGGCAATCGGAAACCCGATATGGCTTGACTGATATTAAAAAGGTATTATGCCGAGGCATAATACCTTTTTGTCATTATACTGCCTGCCATACTATACGGTTGCCATCGATGGAGCAGGTGATTTTTCCGCTTTCCTTAAGCCACGCAAGATATGAACGCAGGGTACTGCCAATGAGTACGTATTGCTCATAGGTCATGGTGAGGGCGTAATGAGTGAAAACACTGTCAAGCAATTCTTCAAAGGTCACGGGCTTACTGCACAGAGTAACTATTTCCGTTGCTATTGACATCACTTTGTCACGGTTCAGCTTGGCTAAATCGGAAATATCCTTTGTCGGCTGCGCGTGAGAGGGGATATATACCGAAGCGGTTATGCTTGGCAGAGCTTCCAGTGTTTTAAGGTAAGCCTCTGCATCATAAAGAAACGACAGATGATATTTTTCGAGTGCTGTTTCACTTGAAAGACAGTCGGCAATAAAAAATGTTCCGTCGGGTAATTTAAAGCCCACCATGTCAAAAAAATGACCCGGCAGAGGGATTATTTCCACTTCTTTCGGAAAATCCGCATCCTCAAAGGAGCTCACATCACATGGCTGAGCCATTAAGAATTTGTGCTTCAATTCAGAAAACGGAAAACCGCCGTACAGAAAAGCAGGCTCGAGAATTGGATTTTTAGTGAAAGCGGCTTCAATTCCACCTGCAAAAACTTTACAGCCGTATTGGCTCTGAAGGTAGGCGCATCCGCCGATGTGGTCGGCATTGGAATGCGTGATGAGTATTCCCTTGAGACACCAGCCCTGCTCGTCAAGAATTTTTTTGCAACGACGGCCCGCATCCTTGTCGTTTCCGCTGTCGATAAGGTATGCGTCACAGTCGTTTTTCAGATAAATTCCTATTTTGGCAGGGGATTGTATGTAATATGAAATGTCGCTGATTTTAACAAGCTCGTACATGTTATCACTCCGTAAAATTATTTTGTACAGTATACATCATTTTTACAATATTGTCGAGCTTTTTCAAAAAAATACACAATAAAACTGCAAATTCCACAAATATTGCAATATATTTGTTGACTTTTTATTATGTATGATGTAGAATATAAATACAAGTTGAAAATATGTTTTTTAAAAGGAGATAGAATTATGGAACTCAGAATTTGTTTGGATTCAAAGGCGCTCGGCAAATCTGCCGCAGATTATATCGTAGGGCTTCTTCAGCAGGCTATCAATAAAAAGGGACACGCGAGAATACTTATGTCAACGGGCGCTTCCCAGTTTGATACCATTGCTGCACTTATCGAAAAGGACTTTGATTGGAGCAAGGTTGAAATGTTCCACCTTGATGAATATGTAGGCATAGAGGAAACTCACATAGCTTCCTTCCGCAAGTACCTTAAGGAAAAATTCATTTCAAAGGTCAACCTTAAGGCGGCTTATCTTATAGACGGCACTCCGGAATGTATTCCTGCTATCACCGAAAAGCTCCGCGAGGAAGAAATTGATGTCGGACTTATCGGAATCGGTGAAAATGCTCACATTGCGTTTAATGACCCCCCTGCAGATTTCGATACCAGGGAAGCATATATAGTTGTTAATCTTAATGACACCTGCAAAAAACAGCAGGTGGGCGAGGGCTGGTTTGCCACAGTTGATGACGTGCCCAAGCAGGCGGTTTCTATGACCTGCTATCAGATAATGCAGTGTAAGCACATTGTTTCCTGCGTTCCTCATTCCGTTAAGGCTAACGCTATTCATGACACTCTCGTGAATGACCTTACCAATATGACCCCTGCGACACTTCTCAAAAAGCACCCCAGCGCAGTTATTTACACCGACCTTAATTCCGCCGCAAGAGTTAACGGCGCAGAGATAAAATTTGATATTTGAAATAATTTGGTTTTGTTGCTGAGCGGAGGAGCCTTTTTAAGGCTCCTCCGCTCAAATCACCCACAGCAAAATTTAAAGATAATATTGTTATATATTAATTTCTATTATTACTTTTTCATTCTTCCCGGCGTATTCCGGTGTAATGTAATAATCATGCTTATCACCTCATATACTGATTATATCATGCTTTCATTATATAATTCAATAGTCTATATGTAAAAACATCTGATGTATTAATATATCTTTATAAAATGAGATATGGAGTGATTAGGTGATAAGGCTTAACGCAATGGAATTGTTAAAATCACGCGGTAAAACAAAATATTGGTTGTATAAGCAAATGGGTATGAGTTATCAGAATTTTTCAAAAATGATAAACAACCAAACCAAGTCAATACAATATGAAAACATCGAAACCATGTGCTTTCTTTTGGAATGTACACCGAACGAATTGTTTGTAATAAGCGACGATTGATAAAGAAAAAAGGTTTTCGCAAATGCGAAAACCTTTTTTGTTTATAATTTCGTGTATTACAGCTGAGGACCCGCTTTTACAAGTGCTTTGCCCGCGTCGTTGCCGGTGTACTTAACAAAGTTCTTAACAAAACGTGCTGCAAGGTCTTTAGCCTTTGCATCCCACTCAGCAGGGTCTGCATAGGTGTCGCGGGAGTCAAGAATCTTAGTGTCAACGCCGGGCAGCTCGGTGGGAACAGCAAGATTGAAGTAAGGAATGGTCTTGGTTTCAGCCTTGTTGATGGAGCCGTCAAGGATAGCGTCGATGATTCCGCGGGTGTCCTTGATGGAGATACGCTTGCCGGTACCGTTCCAGCCGGTGTTTACAAGGTATGCCTTTGCACCGCTCTTTTCCATCTTCTTAACCAGCTCTTCTGCATACTTGGTAGGATGCAGTTCCAGGAATGCCTGACCGAAGCAAGCGGAGAAGGTGGGGGTGGGCTCGGTAATGCCGCGCTCGGTACCTGCCAGCTTGGAGGTGAATCCGGACAGGAAGTAGTACTGAGCCTGCTCGGGTGTAAGGATAGAAACAGGAGGCAGTACGCCGAAAGCGTCAGCGGAAAGGAAGATTACGTTCTTTGCATCGGGAGCTGCGGAAACGGGACGAACGATCTTTTCGATGTGGTCGATGGGGTAGGAAACACGGGTGTTTTCGGTTACGGAGCCGTCAGCAAAGTCGCAAACGCCCTTCTCATCAACGGTAACGTTTTCAAGCAGTGCATTGCGCTTGATAGCATTGAAAATGTCGGGCTCGGATTCCTTGTCAAGGTTGATAACCTTTGCATAGCATCCGCCCTCAAAGTTGAACACGCCCTTGTCGTCCCAGCCGTGCTCGTCGTCACCAATGAGGAGACGCTTGGGGTCGGTGGAAAGTGTGGTCTTACCTGTACCGGAAAGACCGAAGAACAGAGCGGTGTTTTCGCCATTCATGTCGGTGTTTGCAGAGCAGTGCATGGAAGCTATACCGTTAAGGGGCAGGTAGTAGTTCATCATGGAGAACATACCTTTTTTCATTTCGCCGCCGTACCAGGTGTTGAGGATAACCTGTTCACGGGAGGTGATGTTGAAAACAACTGCGGTTTCGGAGTTGAGACCCAGCTCCTTGTAGTTTTCAACCTTTGCCTTGGATGCGTTGTAGCATACAAAGTCGGGCTCGAAGTTCTCAAGCTCTTTTTCAGTGGGGTTGATGAACATGTTCTTTACAAAGTGTGCCTGCCAAGCAACTTCCATAATGAAACGGATAGCCATACGGGAGTCTTCGTTAGCGCCACAGAATACGTCAACAACGTAAAGCTTCTTGTCGCTGAGCTCCTTTATAGCAAGCTCTTTAAGAGCCTTCCAGGACTCTTCAGTGCAGGGATGGTTGTCGTTCTTGAACTCGTCGGAGGTCCACCAAACGGTGTCCTTGGAGTTTTCATCCATAACGATGAACTTATCTTTGGGGGAACGTCCGGTATAAATACCGGTCATAACGTTTACAGCGCCCAGTTCGGTTGCCTGACCCTTCTCAAAGCCCTCGAGAGCGGGATCGGTTTCAGCCACAAACAGCTCCTCATAAGAAGGGTTGTGGATGATTTCCTTGGCACCGGTAATGCCGTACTTTGTTAAATCAAGCTGTTTCATTTTATTGAACCTCTTTTCATATTTTTTTGTTTTTGATGACCGCAGGTCAGTTTCTTGCAATATTATATGCATCTTTTACTGCGGTAGCCAAAGGGAAATTTTGTTCATTTGCGCCAATTTTAACAAATACATTATATCACAAAACATTTTGCTTGTCAATGACTATAAGGTAAAATTTGCATAAAGTCACGTTTCTTTTTCAATTTGCTAATAAATTGGAAAACCCGACGGCAAATACCGTCGGGTGAAAAGTTATTCCTCGTCAACAAAAACCTTTTTCACTGCTTCAAGATAGCCGTAGCCGTCCACATTGTCCGGCTCAAGATAGCTGGATTCCGTCCATTCGTTCCAGCTGTTGACGGTGATGAGCTTTACATTCGTTTTGTCGGCAAAAGCCTTTGCTTTTCTCAGTGCGTTTTCAAAATGCGCGGGACTGCAGTTGTTCATTGTGCCCGGCCAGAACATTTCAAATCTGGGATTGTTGTCCCAGCCGATGGAAACATGGGGGTAGTAGGGGACTTTGTATTCCTGTACCATCTTTGCCCATTCCTTTTCAACGTCAACCATGACATCGGTGTAGTCTCTGTCCATTGCGGCAAAGTGTACGAACTGATAGTGGGTGAGGGAATCAAATCCCAGCTCTTCAATAAGCTTTACGCCCGTTTCGGTCACACCGCCGTCTACGCCGGTCAGGTTTCTTTCCTGCCTGCCGCTCCAGCGGATGAACTGGAAGTGCACACCCGTAAGCCCCGCCTTTACAGCCTCGTTCTCCAGCCATATAAGCGCTTCTTTTGCCTTTTCGACACCGCCCAGACCGTTTACGAAGTTGTTGAGGTCGTAAATGCTGACAACCGGCTTGCCGTCAATGCGATAGTAGTTGGGACGTGTGAAGTACATATCAATCCAGCGCTTGCCGATAATCTCAAACTGTGTGCGGTCGACCGCTCCCTGCCAGACGTTGGAGCCTTGTCCCTTTTTTCCGGCGATTCTCTTGTCCCAAACAGTGTTGGCATCATGGTTAGCCCACATGATGTAAAACTTCATATCGCCGTTGTTGGGGGCTTTAAGAAATCCGTTGTCCAGACATTGCTCCAGAAAAGGTCTGTTGTCATACCAGTACCAGTCGTATATAAAAACATTGACACCGTGAGCCAGTGCGGCATTTATCTGACCGGCCATGACAAACGGGTCTGCCTCATTGACATATCCCCAAACGGGTTTTCTGTTCCAGTAATAACCGTTTTCCTTGCGTACGGAATTTTTGACTGTCTGCCATTCACCTATGCCCTCCGGCCAGAAAATACGGCTTCTGGGCTCGTCACCCGTATATGCAGGCCATATGTATGCGGCGATATCGTATTTACTCATGATAATTCTCCTTGATATAATACCTTTTGCTTATATTATAATGTGTTTATTTTGAGTTGTCAAGAACAATCACAAATATGGCTCAATTTTTCCACACGAAGTTGTAATTTATGGATTCTCCGCCGTCTACAAGAATATTCTGACCCGTACAGAAGGCGTTGGTTACCGTAAGGAAAAAAGCCCATTCTGCAATTTCCTCGGGAGTTGCCCAACGCTTCAGCGGTGTTTCGTCCATGATTTGCGACCATAAATCAGCATCATTGATAACACATTCGTTCAAAGGTGTCAATACACCTCCCGGGTCGAGGCTGTTACAGGTGGCACCATATTTTGCTATCCGCATGGCGACATTTTTGGTGTACGCCAGAATTCCGCCCTTGCTGGCACAGTATTCCGGAAATTCAGAGCCGGTGTGGGCACTTGCCGAGCCTATGTTCAGCACGGAACGGATTTTTTCCTGTACACCGTATTTTTCGGTGATGTGAATGAGGGCTTTAAGATTTATATCAATATCGTCCTCGTTTTGCGTACCTGCGTTGTTTATTAAAATGTTGACATCTTCGATGTGGGGAAGACTGTCGTAATCCCGCACGTCGCATACATAATGAATGTATTCCGGATGGCTTATTGTTTCTTTTTGTCTGTCAATTCCGAAAACCGTGTGACCGTCCTTCAGAAAACGCTGTGCAATGGCTTTGCCGATGCCCTGTGAAGTTCCTGTTATAAGTACTTTCATTTATGTCCTCCGTTAATATAATCAAGGTATTCCTGTCCGATTTTATGTTTTTTCCATGCCGTGATTATGCGATACCCGATAGGCGAGAACACAACTTCCATAATAAGCTCCGCTACGGCACCTGTCAGAGCGCACATGGAGCATTGTAAAAACGTCCAGCAAAATCCGTCCCAGTAAACGGGTGCAAAAAATATAAACACGATAACAGAAAAGATAAGGTTATCCATGAATTGACCGATAAAGGTGGAAATGTAGGCACTTGCCGCATACGCAAGCTTTGAATCGGGATTTTTCCTGAATTTCTTTGTAATTACCCAATTCAGAAAATTATTTATCACCGCAGATGCCAGAAATGCAACGGTACTGCCCAGAAGTATGAACCATGTACCCCCGAGAATACCGTCAAGTGCGGTGTAATCGTTGGCACTTGAGGGAATTATGCTTGCAACATAGAATACGGCGCAAGTAAGCAGATTTATGGAGGAAGCAAGCACCGCAACCTTATTTGATGCTTTCGGACCGAAATACTTTGTGATTATGTCCATACACATAAAGGAAAGCCAGGAAATCAGTATTCCGCCGTCGAGAGCTATCCATTCGGATTGAAAAAGGGTTTTGTTTGCCAGAAGATTCATGGATATGACGCTGACTACAAAAAGGGAAACAACGGTTGAGGGGATGTTGCGAAGCAGTATTTTTGTTTCCTCCCGTTCGCGTTTTATGCATAAAACGAATGAGGAAAGCACATTGTTTGACATAATATCTCCTAAAAAAATATGGTTTTGCATTTTGCAAAACCATAACTGAAAAAGTATTCTTAAGCATTAGTCCTGGTTTTGTTTAATGACAGGATGGTACAAACGAACTGTCACGGCAATTATTAGCAATTATTAAAAGAAGCTACTGCGAAAAACGACCAAGTCAGCGACTTGGTCGTTTTCTATGGGAGCGGGTGGATTCGGACCACCGAAGTCACTGACAACAGATTTACAGTCTGCCCCCTTTGGCCACTCGGGAACGCTCCCATAAATATTAGGTTAAGTTGCGTGGAGCTGGTGAAGGGACTTGAACCCCCAACCTGCTGATTACAAATCAGCTGCTCTGCCAGTTGAGCTACACCAGCATATGCTGTGATGCGGAACTGTCGTTCGCAACGTATTGTATTATATCACAGTTTGCTCGGTTTGTCAATAGCTTTTTTAAATTTTTTTTGGATTTTTGAAAAAATATGTTTTGAATATTAAAAGGCTGTCTGACGGTGTAACGTTTACAGACAGCCTTTTGGTTAAATCTTCAGTTTTTCCGACCGTTCCAGCATTGCATCCGCAATAACACGCCCCACGTTGAATATATTTTCCATAGCCACATTGAAAATATCAGCCGCTTCCTCACTGTCGTCAGAGGTGAGACTGTGCTGGGTGGTGACAGACCAGAGCTTTTCCGGGGTCATATCGTTCGTGAAAACGTCCATATTCACCGCACCGCGCACAGCTATGA
Organism: Oscillospiraceae bacterium; assembly: GCA_015065085.1. Classification (NCBI taxonomy): domain Bacteria; kingdom Bacillati; phylum Bacillota; class Clostridia; order Eubacteriales; family Oscillospiraceae; species Oscillospiraceae bacterium. The sequence goes on from SVQW01000015.1 coordinate 40,575, forward strand.
AGCGGTCAAGCATTCCCATTCTGTCCATTACAACTGCCAGTGCGGAATCCTCCATTTCGGAGGATATGAACGGGTCGGGACAACCGTATGCTTCGGTCATGGCAATTCCGTTTGCATGTCCGCGCATACCTTTCCAATAGTTGTCACCCGAAAGTGTGGTGGCGCGCAGTACTGCGGGTTCGCGTATTGCCCATTCTGCACCATCAAAGGCGTCTGACATGTATTTTCGTGTTAAAGGTGTGGTTTTCGGAACTATATTTTTAACAAGCTCGTACACCTTTTCACACAGCTTTTTGTCCAGCACTTTGAAGGATGAGCTGTTGTATGATGCGTCCGGCATCCAGGTGGTAAAGCTGTCGCCGGACAGCTCGGTGCTGTCCACTCTGTGACCTATATCATAATCTACGCAGGCGGTTATGAGATATACATCTCCCATAACACCCTTTTCGTACGCCGCACCGCAACATCCCGTGCTGAGTACGTAGGCATCTGAAAAGTCAAAGCGTGCGTCGGTCAGCAGGACAGTGAGGCTGATTGCGGCGTTTACCTTTCCCATGCCCGCAACGTACAGTGCAACACCGTTTTTCACATAAAGCTTGTTATTTTCGTATGCAGCGACAATTTCATACTCCTCTCCGCCCTTGACATAGGCGTCGTAGTAGAACTGCGCTTCGCCGGGTGCATCTCCGCTCATTTCTCCCACCTCAAATTTGGGGAGAATGAGAAGTTTTATTTTAATTTTTTCCATAGTGTGTTCCTTTTGTAAGCATCAGGTCTGATTGCCCGCAAACTGAGTAATATAAAGCTCGTAATATCTGCCCTTCTGAGCCAGAAGCTCCTCGTGATTGCCTATTTCCACAACTCTGCCTTTATCCATAACAACTATCTTATCCGCATCACGAATGGTGGAAAGACGGTGAGCGATTATAAGGCTGGTGCGGTTTTTCATAAGCTTCACCATTGCATCCTGAATATTTTTTTCGGTACGTGTATCAACCGAGGAGGTAGCTTCATCCAGTATGAGTATCTTGGGGTCGGCAAGCACCGCGCGGGCGATGGCGAGAAGCTGGCGTTGACCCTGAGAAAGATTGGAACCTGCCTGTTTGAGAAAGGTATCATACTTTTCAGGCAGACGTTCAATAAAATATGATGAATTGCTCATGTCCGCCGCTTGCTTGACCTGCTCAAGGCAGGCAGTCATGTCCGAATAACGGATGTTGTTGCAGATAGTATCGGAGAACAGTACCGTATCCTGAAGAACGATAGCGATATTACGTCGAAGCTCGTCCGTTTTGATGTCGTTGATATTTACGCCGTCAATAAGAATTTCACCGCTGTCAATATCGTAGAAGTGCATCAGGAGGTTTACAACTGTGGTTTTTCCGCTTCCCGTTGCACCTACAAGTGCGATTTTCTGTCCCGGCGATACGTCAAGGTCAAAGTCGTAAAGTACCTGCTTGTCGGGCACATACGAGAAATTTACGTGATTGAAAGAAACCTCGCCCTTTATGTTGCTGAGGTCTCTGTCACCGCCGTCATCCTCGTCGGGCTGGTCGATAAGCTCGAATACACGCTCTGCACCTGCAAGAGCGGTCTGTAATGCACCGTACAGCATGGCGATTTCGTTGATGGGGCGTGAGAACTGTTTTGCGTAAATGATAAATGCTGAAATATCACCAACCGAAATCAATCCGTTCAGTGCAAAATATCCGCCGAATGCCGCCACTATAACAAAGCTTATGTTGGAAATACAGTTCATTATGGGGCCCATTGAACCGCCCAGAATTTCGGCGCGTATGCTTACGCTTGTAAGCTCGTCCGACATGGCGTTGAATTCCGATATTACGTGTTCCTCACTGCTGTATGAAACGATGGTTTTGTATCCTGTTATCATTTCCTCCGAATGACCGTTGAGGCGTCCCAACGCTATGGAACGTTTTTTGTACATGCGGCGCATGATTTTGGAAAGATACTTTGTTACAACAATTGTAAGAACTACCGTCAGCATTGTTATAAGGGTCAACTGCCAGCAGTAGTAGAACATTATTGCTATTGTTCCCACAATTGTCAGTACACCCGAAACCAGTGAGCCAAGACTTTGTGATACGGTGTTTGAAATGTTTTCAACATCGTTGGTCATACGGCTCATTATATCGCCGTTGGAGTGGGTGTCAAGATATTTTATGGGGAGATTTACTATTTTGTTAAACAGGTCGTGACGCATATGCCGTACTATACGTTGGCTGAGATGTGCCGAAAGAAGTGTCTGCCCCAGTGTGCACAGCACGTTGAGTGCATATACTATGAGCAGTACCGCCAGAATAACATAAAGCTGTTCCCAGCCTCCAAGGTCAATGGAGTCGATTGCCTGTCCCTGCAGTGCAGGCGCAATAAGAGAGGTGAGGGTTACAAGAATTACCGCGATAATAAGAGGGAGAAGAAGTTTGGCTTCCGTTTTGAAATAACTCAAAAGACGGCGTATGGTTTTTCCTGCATCTCTTGGCCTTTCAACTGCACGTCCCATAGCACCGGGACCGGGACCGCGACGCATCATGGGTCGGTTTTGCATGGGATCCTGTTCTTTGAACATTGTACCTTGACCGGGTCTTTTCTCAAAGCCGCGGGGAAGCTCTTTGGCATTGTTTTCGGGAGTCATCATATGTTGTCACCTTCTTCCTTAAGCTGTGAGCGGTAAATGTCACTGTAAATATCCGATGTCTTTAACAGCTCTTCGTGTGTGCCCATTGCGCTTATTCTTCCGTTTTCAAGCACGGCTATACGGTCGGCGTTCTTTACGGAGGCAATTCGTTGAGCAATTATTATTTTGGTGGTGTCGGGACAATGCTCTTTCAGTGCCGCATAGAGATTTGCTTCGGTTTTAAGGTCGAGAGCACTGGTGGCATCGTCAAAAATAAGTATTTCCGAATTTTTAAGTACCGCACGCGCAATTGAAATTCGCTGCTTCTGACCGCCCGAAAGCGAATGTCCGCCCTCGGTTACAGGGGTGTAGTAGCCATAGGGAGCGGCACAAATAAAATCGTCCGCCTGGGCGATTTCCGCCGCTTTTTTAATTTCCCACTCGGTAGCATCCTGCTTTCCGAAGCGTATGTTTTCTTCAATGGAACGGGAATAAAGCTCCGCTTTTTGCAAAACCGTTGTTATACGGTTTCTCAGATCTTCAAGGGTATAATTCTTTACGTTGATGCCGTTTACCAGGACCTCACCCTCGGTGGCATCGTAAAAACGGGGAATAAGATTGATAAGCGAGGTCTTTCCGCATCCCGTTGCACCCATTACAGCAAGTGTTTCACCCTTTTTCAGCTTGAAGGAAATGTTGTCCAGCACCTTTTCTCCGCCCGAGTTGGGGTAAGAGAAACTCACGTTTCTGAACTCTATTTCGCCGCATATGGTATTTTCCTCGGGAATGGTGCCGTCGGTTATAATCTTTTCGCTGGAAAGTACTTCATTGATACGGTCGGCGGAGGCCTTTGCACGTGTGAATACCTGGAATATGTTTGCCATAAAGGTTACACCGTGAAGAATCATTGCAACATAGGTTATTGCCGCCATTATTTCACCTGTTGTAATGCCGGCACCGCTTTTTACATTAAGACCGCCTACCATTATAACGCCTACCACACATAGGTTGAGAACGATGTTCATGCAGGGTCCCATGAATGCCAGTAAGGATTGAACTCTGAGGTTGACTGAGCAAAGCTCGTCGTTGGCTTTGTCAAAGCGTTGCATTTCGTAATCTTCTTTTACGTATGCCTTGACAACACGGGCGCCTGCCACATCCTCCTGCATTACGTTGTTTACTCCGTCCAGCTTTTTCTGAACCACGGTGAAAAGCTTTGAGGCTTTTCCCATGAAGAAGATTACTATCAAAACCACAAAGGGCAGACCGCAGGCGGTTACCCATGCAAATACGGGCGCCTGACGGTACAGCATGATAATACCGCCTATGAACATGAAGGTACTGCGCACAAATCCGCGCACCGACATCATAACAAGAAACTGTACCTGTGTTACGTCATTGGTAAGACGGGTGACAAGTGAGCCGGTGGATATTTTGTCGGTCTGCTGAAAGGAGAGATTCATTATTTTTGAAAAAAGATCTTTTCTCAGGTCATTGCCGAATCTCTGACCCGCAAGGTTTGTAAATACACCGCACAGAAATCCGCTGATACCGCCCAGCAGTACCAGAACTATCATTTTTAAGCCTACATCCAGAACGAGTGCCATGTTTCCCGCCAGAACGCCGTCGTCAACAATGGTTTTCATCAGGTCGGGCTGTACAAGGTCCATGCCTATTTCGCCCAGCATGAAAAGCGGTGCGATTATGAGCAGAAACCAATATTTTTTCAGATACTTGAACATTTCTTTTCCTTTCTATAATTGCTTAGCTATTATGTCATTGATTTTTTGCAAAGTGCGGTTAAACATCTCCTTTTCACTGTCATCCAGTGCGTCGGAAATTACTTTTTCCGCATGCTGGATTTTCTCGCGTATACGGTTGTCGCACTCTATCCCTTTGTGTGTGAGGGACAGCTTGGCGTATCGTCTGTCGTTGTCGTCCGTTTCCTTGTTTATATAGCCCGTAAGCTCCATTTCCTTGACGGTACGGCTGATGGCGGCATAAGTTGTGTGGCTGAATTGTGCCAACTCCTTCTGACTTGCCTCACCATGGCGCGCGAGAAACATGATGACAGTGCGGTAGGAATCGGGAATACCCGCTTCCATGGCAATTTTGCGCATATACCCGCCCCAGGCGCGGTCGGTATGCTTTAATGTAAGCATTAACGGCTTTTTTTCCATTTTTCCTCCTTCAAAACAATTAGTTATCAAATTAACTGTTTTGTATTATAGCATACATTACCTTATTTGTCAATCAATATGTGAAAAAACATACGTTATTAACCAAAATTTAAGTATTGACAAAACCGAAAAACAGGTGTATAATAAGGATGTATATCTGGGCTCGCAGTGAAACGCCCGTGCGTAAGATGCTTACAGAGAGAGGTCGGTGGGTGAAAGACCTTACATCGCGTGACGGGATACCTGGCTGCATAAGTGAGCGCCGCAGGAAATGGCGGCCGTATTCCGCGTTAAGGAAAAATGAGTTAAACACTCGGGTGGAACCGTGTATCAGGCACCCCGACATTTGTCGGGGTGCTTTTTTAAGTTTGAAAATATTTTCACATAAAAGAAAGAGGTACAAAATGATTAAGATTACTCTTAAAGACGGCTCAATAAAGGAGCTTGAAGCCCCTCAGAGCGCCTACGAAATTGCAAAAGGTCTGAGCAATAAGCTTGCAAAGGTTGCGCTTTGCGCAAAAATCGACGGCGAGGTACGCGACCTTGCCACCGTTATTGACAAGGATAGCACTCTCGAAATTCTCACCTTTGAGGACGACGAGGCTAAAAAGGTGTACCGCCACACCGCCTCCCACATTCTTGCACAGGCAGTAAAAAGACTTTATCCCAATGTAAAGCTTACTATCGGTCCCGCTATTGAAAACGGTTTTTACTATGACTTTGACAGCGAAGAAAGCTTCTCTCCCGAGGTGCTCACCAAGCTTGAAAAGGAAATGAATAAAATAATGGCGGAGAATCTCCCCATCGAGCGCTTTACCCTCAGCCGTGAAGAAGCTGTAAAACTTATGACCGAAAGGAACGAGCCTTATAAGGTTGAGCTTATCAATGAGCTGCCCGAAGGCGAGGAAATATCCTTCTACCGTCAGGGCGAATTTGTTGACCTTTGTGCAGGCAGCCACCTTATGTCCACCGCTGCAGTCAAGGCGGTAAAGCTTACCCAGTGCACCGGTGCATACTGGAGAGGCGATGCCAACAACAAAATGCTTCAGCGCGTATACGGTACCGCATTCCCCAAGGCAGAGGAGCTGAAAGCATATCTTGATGCCGTTGAAGAAGCCAAAAAACGCGACCACAATAAATTGGGACGCGAGCTTGAATACTTCACCACCGTTGACTCCATCGGTCAGGGACTTCCCATACTTCTGCCCAAGGGTGCGCGTACCATTCAGCGTTTACAGCGCTGGGTAGAGGACACTGAGGAAAAAGCAGGCTACCTGCTCACCAAAACTCCTCTTATGGCAAAGCGTGACCTTTACCGCATTTCGGGTCACTGGGACCACTATCTTGACGGTATGTTTATTCTGGGCGATCCTATGGACGAAACCAAAGAGTGCTTCGCGCTTCGCCCCATGACCTGCCCGTTCCAGTACCAGGTATACCTCAACCGTCAGCGCTCTTACCGCGAGCTTCCCATGCGTCTGGGCGAGACCTCTACATTGTTCCGCAATGAGGACAGCGGTGAAATGCACGGTCTTATCCGCGTACGTCAGTTCACCATTTCCGAAGGACATCTTGTTCTTCGTCCCGACCAGCTTGAAGAAGAATTCAAGGGCTGTCTTGACCTTGCAAAATATTTTCTCGGCACTGTCGGAATGCTCGAAAACTGCACTTTCCGATTTTCTCAGTGGGACCCCGCTAACCCCAACAACAAATATGAGGGCACCGCGGAGCAGTGGAATACCGCACAGGAAATTATGGGCAGAATACTCGACAATCTGGGTATCAATTATACTATCGGTATCGACGAAGCTGCATTCTACGGACCTAAATTGGATATCCAGTATAAAAACGTGTTCGGAAAAGAGGATACCATCGTAACCATCCAGATAGATATGCTTCTTGCCGAAAAGTTCGGTATGTACTATATCGACGAAAACGGCGAAAAGAAGCTTCCTTACATCATTCACCGTACCTCTCTTGGCTGCTACGAGCGTACTCTTGCTTACCTTATTGAGCAGTTTGCAGGCGCAATGCCTACCTGGCTTTCTCCCTTACAGGTTGCAATTCTGCCTATTTCCGATCGTCAGCACGAGTTTGCCGAGGATATGGCAAAGCAGCTTGAAATGTGCGGCGTAAGAGTAGAGGTTGACACCCGTAACGAAAAAATCGGCTATAAGATACGTCAGGCACAGCTTGAAAAGACACCTTACATGCTGGTCATCGGTGACAAGGAACAGCAGGACGGCACCGTTGCACTGCGTGCACGCGGTATCGGCGATGTGGGTGTTCTCAGCTTCAATGACTTCAAGGCTAAGCTTCTTGAAGAAATTTCCACCAAGAATAAAGATATTACCATTAAGAGCATATGAAATATATAGGAATTGATATCGGCGGTACAAAAACCGCCGTTGTCGTTGGTAACGACAAGGGTGAAATACTGAAAAAGACCCGTTTTGATACTCCGAAAGTAAATGAGGCGTTGAAGAATATATGCGACATTATTGATGCCGAGTCGGATTTCTGCTCCATAGGCATAAGCTGTGGAGGACCGCTGGACAGTAAAAAGGGCATAATTCAGTCTCCACCCAATCTTCCCGGATGGGATGATATACATATTACAGATATGCTGACAAAACGTTACGGTGTACCTGCGTATCTTTGTAACGATGCTAATGCCTGTGCACTTGCCGAGTGGAAATTCGGTGCGGGAAAAGGGTGCGATAATATGATATTTCTCACCTTTGGCACGGGACTTGGTGCCGGGCTTATACTGGACGGAAAGCTTTACGAGGGTACCAACGGTATGGCAGGTGAGGCAGGACATATACGTCTTTCGCCTTTCGGCGGAGTGGGTTACGGCAAGGCAGGCTCATTTGAGAGCTTTTGCAGCGGCGGCGGTATTGCACAGCTGGCACGAACCCGCGCACTGGAGCTGTTTCAGCAGGGAAAAAAAGCGGCTTTCTGTCAAAATCCGGACGAAATTAACGGTATAACCGCAAAAACTGTTGCGGAATACGCCGTAAACGGCGACAGCGATGCACTTGAAATATTCCGTATCTGCGGTGAAAAGCTGGGCGAGGGGCTTTCGGTGCTGGTTGATATTTTAAATCCTCAGCGTATTGTAATCGGAAGCATTTTCGCCCGTTGCGAACAGCTTTTAAGACCGCACGCGCAGCGTGTTATGGAAAGGGAATGTCTTGCCGTGTCGCTGGGTGTGTGCGAGCTTGTGCCCGCACAGCTGGGCGAATCTATTGGAGATATGGCGGCTCTTGCCGTTGCGGTTTCACACATAAATTGAATCGAGGTAGAAATGGAACAGCTTATTTTGCGCTATCCTGCGCTTGAAGTTTGTCGCGAGAGTATGCATAAGGCATTTGATATGCTTTTTGAAACATACTGCTTGGGCGGAAAAATATTACTTTGCGGCAACGGCGGAAGCTGTTGTGACTGCGAGCACATTGTAGGCGAATTAATGAAAGGGTTTATGCTTGAAAGAAAGCCCTCGGAAGAGTTCGTCTCACAGCTTGAAAAGCTTTACGGCAGACAGCTTGCCGAACAAATGGCAAAAAATCTCCAGGGTGCAATCCCTGCAATTTCACTGCCCTCACAGGCATCCGTAATATCGGCATTTTCAAACGATGTGGATGCTGATATGGTTTATGCACAGCTCGTTTACGGCTATGCAAAGCCGGGAGATACCGTTGTGGGTCTTACCACCTCGGGAAATTCTCTGAATGTAGTTAATGCATTGATGGTTGCCAAGTCTATGGGAGTAAAAACATTGGCGCTTACAGGGAACAAGCCCTCAAAGTGCGACGAAATATGCGATTGTGTTATAAAAGCGCCCGAAAGCGAAACATACAAGGTTCAGGAATATCATCTTCCAATATATCACTGGCTGTGTGCACAGCTGGAAAAAAAGATTTTCAAAAGTTGAGAAAGAGGGCGTAAAGGTTGAATAAACAGCCGAAAATCAAGAAAATCGACTATTCATGGGTGATTATCGGATTGTGTATTATGATGATTTTCACCTGCCTGGGCTTTTGCAGTTCAAACAGAAGTCTGTACCTTTCACCTATAACCCAAGCGCTTGATATAAAGCGCAGTATTTTTTCGATAAGCGACAGCGTACGTTTTGTAACTACCGCCGTGATAAATCTTTTTTTCGGAACACTCATTGCACGTCTCGGTGTCAAAAAGCTTATCGGTGCAGGTTTTTTGTGCCTCATATGCTCCTGCCTGCTCAATGCTGTGGCAAGTAATGTACTTGTTTTTTATCTTGCGGGAATGTTCCTTGGCCTTGGCCTTTCCTGGACAACCACAACAATGGTAGGTGCGATAGTCAACAGATGGTGCACCAATAACCGCGGAACTGTCATGGGTGCCGTACTGGCATCCAACGGGCTGGGCGGTGCACTTGCGGCACAGATAGTCACTCCGATTATCTATAACGGTGAGCCTTTTGGTTACAGAAAAGCATATTTTCTTATTGCGGCACTGCTTGTAACAGTGGGCGCTGTTATACTGATTTTCATGAAAGAAGAACCGTCGGGCGGTTCAGGTAATTATACCGCCGCCAAAAAGAAGTCAAAGGGCCAGTCATGGATTGGTATGGAGCCCAAAGTGGCTTTCCGTAAGAAATGGTTTTATGCTGCGGCGGGATGCATTTTTCTTACGGGAATGGTACTTCAGGGGATTTCAGGAATTGCCGCCGCGCACATGAAGGATGTAGGACTCGATGCGGACTTTATCGCTGCAACCCTCAGTATTGGCTCTCTTGCGCTGACCGGCTCCAAGCTTCTGAACGGCATCATGTATGATAAGCTTGGTTTGCGCTTCACCATGACAGTGTGTGATGTATGTGCCGTGATTACTATGCTTATACTGGCATTTATGGCAAACTCTTTTTTGGGTCATGTTCTGGCGTGGTCATATACAATTATCCATGTTATCGCATTACCGCTGGAAACGGTAATGCTTCCGCTGTTTGCGGCGGATTTGTTTGGTGAAAAAGCCTTTAACAAAATGATGGGCTTGTTCGTATCCATTAACACGGCAGGTTACGCTGTGGGCACTCCCGTGGTTAATATTGTGTTTGACAAATTCGGAACATATAAGCCCATACTTTTTATATGCGCCGGCATAATGGTGTGTGTTACAATTGTTTTTCAGTTTATACTCACCGCGGCACACAAAGAAAGAGACAGAATAATTAAAAATGCTGAGTGATCGGCGCAGTATCCCAAATGATACCGCATTCGGTTTTAAAACCGAATATATCGAGTTGTCGTAAGACAACATATAACTAATAAAAAAACCTCTGAATTTGACTTTTCATGTCGCTTCAGAGGTTTTTATTTATTTTTTTTACTATCCTTCAGAACACAACACCATTCACTCAGCATTTTTCTTTGCCTGTAATCCTTCGCGTATCTTCCAGCTTATAAATCCGTAAAGGTCATTTACCAGAAACATTACAAAGCATATTATCATGGGGAAGTATTCAAAGCTTTCAATGGTTGCCATTATCCACAGAGCTATAAGAACTATGTCGTTTGCCGCATAAGCAACTGCATAATAGGAATTGCGCATCATCAAAAGGAAGCAGGCAACGTAGCTTGTTGTTACCGAAACAGTGCTTGTCAAAAGATTGGGGGTGTCAAAGAATTTGAGAATATAGTAGAATACCCATGTCACAAGTATTGCCGAAACCACCATTATGACTTTTTGTGTTTTTGTAAGGCGGTGTATCTCCACCTCGTTTCTGTCCTCGCGGAAAGGGTGCTTCAACCAGGTGATAACCGACATTGCGGCGATGGGCACACTCATGCCTACGTAGGTTATCATTTCACCGTAATACCTGAAGCGGTATGACACCACTGCATAAAGAATGCCGAATATTACTGACAGTATTTGTCCCCACACGTCACCACGTGCCGCAAGTATCAGCGCCGTAACACCCATTGATGTGGCGATAAGCGTGATGGCATCTATATTGCCGCACATGATGTTGGATGTCAGCGTGACAATAAGCGAAACACTCCATAAAATCCATTCCCATTTTGTAAAGGATTTAAACGGATTTTTAAACATAAAATACCTCTTTCAAAAGAAAAGCGCCCGAAATACACATCTTCAAAGACCTAACGATGTGTATACGAGCGCTTATTTCTAAACGTTGGGGTTACCCGGTGGCAACCGCTTTGTGTTTTATTATTTTGTACCGAAAATTCTGTCGCCTGCATCGCCCAGACCGGGAACGATATAGCCGTTTTCGTTGAGACATTTGTCAAGGCATCCGCAGTATATCTGAATGTCGGGATGAGCCTCGGCAAGAGCTTTTACGCCTTCGGGTGCGGCAATAATGCACATAAACTTGATATGTGAGCAGCCACGCTTCTTGATGGCATCAACCGCCGCCAGAGCCGAGCCGCCTGTCGCCAGCATGGGGTCAAGCAGAGTTACCATACGGTTTTCGATATCGTCCGGCAACTTGCAGTAATACTCGTGCGGCTCCAGTGTATCATGGTCGCGGAACATACCGATGTGACCGACCTTTGCGGTAGGAACAAGGGCGTGAATACCGTTTACCATACCAAGTCCTGCACGCAGTATAGGCACAATGGCAAGCTTTTTACCGCTGATGGTTTTTGCCATGGTTTTGGTAATGGGGGTGGTTATTTCTATTTCCTCGGTAGGAAGATCGCGCATGGCTTCATAGCCCATGAGCGTTGCAATTTCTTCAATGAGCTGACGGAACTGCATGCTTCCCGTTTTTACATCGCGCAGAAGAGTAATCTTGTGTGATATAAGAGGATGGTCAAATACTGTAACGTTGGGATACATAGTACACTTCCTTTGAATTTAAGGGTTATTATTCTTCGGTTTTTTCTTTCTTTTCACCGATGGAAAGCAGGAGATTTACAATAACACCTACAACAACCGCTACGAACAGACCGGAAATGTTGAGGGTTATATCGCCTATGGTAACATTGAGACCGCCGATAGCATTTATACCAAGACCGAATACCAGTATGCAACCAACAACTATAAGGTTCTTGGAAGCAGTGAAATCAAGGTTGGATTCAGCCAGTGTTCTGATACCGATAGCCGCAATCATGCCGAACAGCATAACCTCTACACCGCCCTTAACAGGACCGGGAATAGTTTGCAGAACAGCACCGAACTTGCCGATAAATGCAAGAACAATAGCGATAACTGCGGTAACTCGGAGAATCTTGGGGTTGTAGTTCTTAGTGGTAGCCAGAACGCCGGTGTTTTCAGAATAGGTCGTATTTGCGGGACCGCCGATAAGACCTGCAAAAGCGGTTGCAAGACCGTCACCCATGAGGGTTCTGTGAAGACCGGGATCCTTGAGGAAGTTCTGTCCTACAACGGCACTGTTGGTGGTAACGTCGCCGATGTGCTCCATAAAGGTTACCAGTGCGATGGGAGCAATGGAAAGAATGTAACCGGGGTCAAACTCGGGAAGAGTTATAAACTGAACACCGTTTACATCGGTTGTCATAAACGGAACATTTATCCAGTGCGCGTCCGCGATAGCCTTGAAGTTCATAACAGACCAGTCAAGAACGCCGATAAGGCAAAGAATGATGCAAAGAACATAACCGCTGGCAAGACCAATGAGAATAGGCACCAGCCTGAAGAAGCCCTTGGCAAAAATAGAGCATACAATAACTACTGCCAGTGTGAATATTGCGATAAGTACGTTAGTGAGAACCTCGGGGGTCATATTGCTGTTAAATCCGCAGTCGGTAATAGCGGTGGAAGAAAGCTGAATACCGATAACTACGATAACGGGACCTGTAACGATAGGCGGGAAAATCTTTTTGATGTTGTCCGCGCCTACAAAGAAAGCGATAAGCGAAAATAAAAGATAAACAAGACCTGCAACGATTATACCGCCCTGCACCTTGGGAACAAGTGTGGGGTCAACAATTCCCTCGGCTGTATAAACACTGCATGCGCCCAAAAAGGCAAAAGAAGAGCCCAGGAAAACGGGAACCTTACCCTTTGTGCAAAGGTGGAAAATAAGTGTTCCGAGTCCTGCGGCTAAAAGTGCAGTGGAAGGATTAAGACCTGTAATAAGGGGAACGAGGATAGTTGCGCCGAACATGGCGAACAAATGCTGAACTGCAAGGACATAATCGGTGGGTTTGAGCTTTTGGTTAGTCATTTTTGTTTCCTCCTGTTTTTTAATAGCATGTGCTATTTTTATTATTATAACAAAAAAACGTAACAAATGCAATAGTTTATATAAAATTTCTCTACAAATTTCGACAAATTCCCATTTAAAGGAAATCGTGAAAACGGCAGTTAACCGTTCTCACGATTTTATGTTTCAGAAATTATTCGGAAGATAATTTTCCTCACACTCTGCCGTTACTTCCGAAGATACGGATTTTGGCACGTACGGCTTCTCTCATTCCCGCGCGTGCTTCTTCAAAAACAAAGGCAGGCCAGGTGGAGGGGTTAGTAATGGTATTAAGTTTATTTTTCAATCCTGCATTCAGCGCGTAGATAACGTCGGAAAAGATGTTTATTTTGGTAATTCCGTGTGCTATGGCTGTCTGCATCTGCTCGTCCGGTGTGCCGCTTCCGCCGTGCAGCACAAGGGGACGGTCGCATACTGCGGTTATTTCGTCCAGACGGTCGATGCGCAGTGTGGGAGTTTTGAGGTAAACGCCGTGTGCTGTTCCGATTGCAACCGCAAGTGCATCAACATCTGTCTTTTCAACAAATTTTATTACCTCTTCGGGTACGGTGAGAGTGTCCTCGGGGTCTTCGTTGTTTACCTTGTCATTGATATTTCCCACCATGGCGTTTCCTACGTGACCTAATTCAGCTTCAACGGTAACACCGTGTGCGTGCGCATAGGCGGTCACCTCTGCGGTGATTTTTGCATTTTCTTCAAAGGGCAGAACCGAGCCGTCAAACATTACCGAGCTGAAGCCTGCCGCAATGCCTGCCTTGATGGACTCAAGGTCGGTTGCATGGTCCAGGTGGAAGCAAACGGGAACAGTGTAAAAATCCGATGCGGCACGCACCATTGATGTAATGAGATTAAGTGCTTTTCCCTCAAGGTCAACACCCAGACCCATCAGAAGGGCAGGGGAGCGTTCCTGTTCGCACACGTCCAGAACAGCACGCATCATTTCGTAATTGCTTATGTCAAAGGCAGGGATGGCGTAGTGCTTTGCCTTTGCATCCGCAAGCATTTCTTTCATGGTAACCAGCATATGTATATCCTCCGTAAAACTATAATACTTGACAAGATTTTATTTATGAATGACAGCCTCTTTCGCGGAGGAGTTCGAGAATAACATCGGGATTGTTGCAGGTAATAAGATACGCTCCGCATTCAATGGCTCTGTCCACACTTTGTGCATCCCTTACACCGGCGCCTGCCCAGGGTTGAACGCCCTTTTTCAGCATATCGCCGAATTCCTCTTTTGAAGCAATGTATTCCTTTTCGCCGAACATACATACACAGTAGGCATAGCTGTACGGGTCAACCGATATCGGACCAACGTGCTTGGAGCAGGGGTAATATACGTGCTGTCTGTACTTTTTGGCGTACTTTTTGAAAACATATTCATTAAGCCCTGCGTGCCCGGAATTAATTACACAGCGGTCGGCATAGCCGTATTCGTCTATCATGGCAAGCACCTTGTCGCATACACTGTATGCCCACTGCTCCTGCCCTTGCGTGGGATAAACCTTAAGCTCTACGTCTATTGTGAGCGTGGGATGGTCCTTTATGAGTTCAAGAAATTCCCTGAACGTAGGCACTTTTTCACCCTTGAAGCATTCTCCCTTTTTTATCCCCGCATCCAGAGCTTTAATTTGTTCAAGTGTCATATCCTTTACAGCACCCGTCCCGTCGGTTGTGCGGTCGACCATTGCGTCGTGCATTACAATAATTTCGCCGTCTTTTGTGGAATGCACATCCATTTCTATTTGGTCAACACCCAACTCAAGCGCTTTTCTGAACGCAATCATGGTGTTTTCGGGATACTTTTCACACCATCCTCGGTGCGCCGCTACATAAATGTTTTTTTCATTCTGCGACCAGTAATTCATGATAACTCCTTATTTGCAGTAGGTGAATTCTTCCCAGGGGATGTTCACTTCTTTTTTGTCCGAAATTATTTCATCTATGTGCATGAGAAGCGGAAAATCCTTTGCATCAAGAATACCCTTTTGTACGTTTATTTTTATAGCCTTTGCAACTCTTACCGCAACCACAAGAGATTCCAGCGTTACGCCGTTAAGCTCCTCTTTAGCTTCATCTATATTCAGACCGCGCCCCAGAAGAATACCCACAAGGCGGGTTCTTCCGCCGTAAACGGTGACGTAAAGGTCGCCTGCTCCCACGCACAGATTGTCAAGAGAGGGCGCGTTCTGGAATGCCAGAAGCTTTGACATCTCCTTAACCGCCTGACCGAATACCGCCGCCTGGGAATTGAAATGCAATTCGCTGTCAAGCCCGAATTTTTTCTGATTGAGACCTATTGTGAGCGCAATACCCAGTGCGTAGCCGTTTTTGAGAGCAACGGCACTTTCTATTCCGGTAACATCCGTGGAAAGGCTGATGTGGTAATAGTCGGTTGCCATAATACTTTTGAGATACTTCAAAACCTCAATATCTTTTCCGCAAAATGCCACCTCTGTCTGGTCATGAGCCACAAGCTCATAACTTGTGCAGGGACCGCCGATGGCGTTGAGCGACAGCTTTTTGCCGATGGAATCAAGCTTTTTTTGCCATATGTCGGGATAGGTTATGAGTTTTCCGTCGGGGGTGTCCATAAGCCCCTTTGTAACGGTGAGTACTTTCATATTTTCGGGAAGGATGGGCAGAATTTTATCTGCAAACCAATCCACTCCGAAGCTGCTGACACCGCCTATTACCATGTCACAGCCTTTAAGTGCCTCGTCAAGCTCCTCAATCTGATAAAAGCTTATGCCGTGGGGAAAATCTTTTGTGAATTTGGGGTGTCTGTTGGTTTTTCTGCAAGCGTCTATAATATCACGGTCAAGATGTGTGCCTACAATGCGTACATCGTTGCCGTTTTCCTTTGCGGGGAAAGCCAGCGCCGATCCCATCATGCCCGAGCCGATGATTGTAACTGTTGCCATAAAATAGTCCTTTCGATATTTAGTACCGTATTATTATAACCTTTTTCTACCTGTTTGTCAATACGACAAGCGGTATAGTTTTGATTTGCATACAGTCATATTTTGCTTATTCTGTTACGTTTCATGTATTCGGTGGGTGTCGTTCCGGTTTTAGCCTTGAAAGCACGGCAGAAATGGTATTGATTTGAAAAACCGCATTCATATGCCACTGCATTAATTTTAAGTATGCCGTCCGACAGAAGCTGCTTTGCCCTGTCTATGCGTATGTCGGTAATATATTGCTTGGGGGTTGTATTGTATATGCGGTGAAAAAGCTTGCGGAAATATACCTCGCTTATATTGCATTCATCGGCAAGCTTTTGGTTTGTCAATTCGTGACAGGTATAATTTGATTTAAGATATTCTATGGCAGGCTCAAGTATGCCGGGTGACTGAATATTGTCGCAGTAAAGTCTGTGAAGGATATCATAAAAAATACTCATTATTTTCGTCCTGTTGCCATCAAAAAGCGACAGAGCTTTCATTTTTTCAAAATCCTTTATGTACGTTTCCGGTGATTTTACAGGTATAAGTACCATTGTGTCGGATATGAATCCGGCACTTGTAAAATTAATAACGGGAAAAGCACCGCTTTTGTCACCGTACAGATGGTATGTCTGAGCCTGAGGAAGAATTATTGCATGACACGGGTCGGAAATGAAGCTTTTTCCTTTGTGAGTGTACGTAATCTGACCGCTCGCGCAAAATGAAAGAGCATAGCTTTTTCGATCGACTATTTTTTCCTTGCGCCCTTTAGGTGAAAAAACGGTAAAAATATCAATAATATCGGTAACTGTCATACTGTTGAGAAATTCCACAAAACCACCTCTTGGTTTAATTATATCTGTTTTATCAAAAAAATCAAGAGTTTTATGCATAAAAATATCATAAACATCAAATTTCTATCATTTTACACATTGAAAACATGCTTTTCGGGATGTATAATTGGTTTACAAATAAATGATAGGATGTGATTTTGTGAATTTCAATAATAAAACTGCAATTTCAACGGGTGCTGCTTCAGGCATGGGACTGCTTTTTGCGCAGTGCTTTGCACAATTGGGCGGTAATGTAGTGATGTGCGATATTGACAGTGAAAAGCTCAAAGAGCTTGTAAACGAAATAAACGCGCAGGGAAAAGGCAAGGCAATAGGTGTGCAGTGCGATGTTCGTGATTATAATCAGGTGGCAAACGCAGTGAATACAGCTGTGGAAGAATTCGGCAGTGTGGATGTGCTGGTTAATTTTGCCGGCGGTGCAGAAACAAGAATGCTTAACTGCCCCGATCTTTTTCCTGATGCTCCCATTGAGGTATATGACTGGGGAATCGATGTAAATCTCAAGGGACAGATGTATTTCGATCATGCCGTAATGCGTCAGATGAAAAAACAGAACAGCGGTGTTATAATCAATATAGGCTCCATCACCGGCGAAGAGGGTTGTGGCCGTAATTTGGCATATTCAACGTCGAAAAGCGGTGTCATGTACGGTCTTACAAAGTCTGTTGCGCTTGCCGGTGCGCCTTACGGAGTGCGCTGTAACTGTATTTCTCCCGGCCCGGTTCTTACGCGTCCCGGAATGAGCGAAATGACAACTCTTATGGGCAGAGCGGCAGAACCGCAGGAAATAATAGATATGGTATTATTTGTTGCAAGCGATAAATGCTCATTTATGACAGGTGAGAACATTCTGATTGACGGCGGCAGACTTATAATGCGCGGAAAGAACTGAGAAAATTATGAAACCGACATTTTTAAATTACGAAAAGCCTCTCCTCACGGCTATGATACAGTATCTTACCCCGGAGGAATGTATACTGAAGATAAAAGCTTCTCTGGCAGATGGTGCCGAGGCGATAGGTATACAGCTTGATAAATTGAAAAAAGAGTATCAAACCCCTGAATACTTCAAAATGATTTTTGATTCCTGCGAGGGGAAACCAATATATGTAACCAGCTACCGCTACGGCAATGACGAAACCGAAACTGACGAGCAGAGAGCTGAAAACTTACTTATGGCGCTTGACTGCGGTGCAACGATGTGTGATGTTATGGGTGATATGTTTGATCCGTCGCCGCAATATGAATTGACGCTTGAACCCGAGGCGGTAAAAAAGCAAACCGAACTTATTGATGAAATTCACCGTCGCGGCGGAGAGGTTCTCATTTCCAGCCACACCTATAAGAGCATTTCGCTTGACGAATGTATCATGATTGCAAAAGAGCAGATAAAACGCGGTGCAGATATAATTAAAATCGTCAACCACGCCAACACTGCCGATGAGGTGCCGAAATATATTGATGCCATACAGAAAATAACGGCGATGACCGACCGTAAATTATTGTTTCTTGTCAGCGGAAAGGGAGAAATAATCCGTTATATCGGTCCGAATTTCGGTGTGTGTATGTATCTTTGCGTACAACACCACGGTGAAATGGATACTACGGAACAGCCCTTGCTTTCGAAGATAAAGGCAATAAGAGATAACATAAGATTTGATTTTTAAAATTAAAGCAGGTGATACATTATGTATCACCTGCTTTGTGTGTATTTTTTAAGACGTTGATTATTCTACGGTTACAAAGAATCCGTCACCGCTTGCAAGGTCGATTGTAACAGAACCGTTGTTTTCAACGGGAGTTGCAACACCATGGTTGTAGATGGTAACCTTCTTTGCAGGGTCAAGCTGGATAACAGCCTTTGCGGTAAGCTCGCCCTCGAATTCCTCCATGTTTACAATGGTGAACGCAGTAGCGCCGCTGCCGTCCTTCTTTTCGAAGCAGCCGATAAGAAGCGACTGATCGGAGGTTATGGACTTGATGGTGTCAAAATTCTTGTATTCGCCGGTCATCTTCTGATAATTCTTAACAGCATTGTGAGTGAATGCACCCAGATTTCTGTACTGTACAAAAATATCGGAAATGGCTTTCATTTCGTGCATTACGGTCTGACAATCATAGTAAGCGTCAGTTTCGTTGAGAGTTGTGTTGTCGATGAGAGAAGGATAAACGGGGTTGGTGGACAGGTACTGCCACAGAAGAATACCGGTACATCCAAAGGACAGCAAGCAGTAGCACTGCCATCTGTATTCAGCCTCGGTGGGAGTACGCTTGTCAGCCTGCCATCCGTAGGTCTGGATGCAGCACCAGAATTCTTTGTTTTCCTCACGGGCAACAGTTGCTATCTGATTGATGCTTTCAATGTAATCGCGGTAGGTGGTTTTGGAAGTGCCCACCCAGTTTAAGGGATAAATGTCTGTACAAATGTAATCAGAGTTGTTGGTGGTGAACCATTCCTGGCAATATTTGCGGTACAGATCCGGGTCTGCATCGTAGTAGTCAATAGCATATGCACCTGCACCGTATTTGAGCTGAGGTGCGTTTGCGTACATGGGAAGCAGGTTTACAAATGCTGTTTTGCCGGGGAACTTTGTTTCGTAGTTGTCAATTACTCTGCCGAGATTTTTGAAGTAATCCGAGCCGGGCTCGTCAATGATATGATGTCCTGCAAAAGAGGGATGATGGGCATAAGCCGCGGCAACTTTAATGGGATCTTTTTCCTGCAGGAAAGCAGTTGTCTTTTCGTCATCTGCAAGACCTATGTTGTAGTAGTCGCTTACGAATATCTTCATGCCATGAACATCGGCAAAATTGAGCATAAAGTCTCGGGAAGCAGGAGAAGCGGTTGCAGAGTCGCTTACTATCATGTTAGCACCCAGGTCATAAAGCTGTTTCATGCCCTTTTGGGTAGCCAGCGCACTTGTGAAGCCCCATATACCGATGTCAATGCGTTCCTTGTTGATTTCCTCGACACTCTTTGTGCCCACAGGAACATTAACACCCAGGACAGCCTTTATAACTCTTTCCATAACGGTGGCAACCTCGGCACGGGTGGAAACACCGTTGGGATCGAACTTGCCTGCGCCCTTACCGTTTATAATGCCTACGTTCTTAACGGAGTTGATGGCATTTACGGTAGCCGCATCAAAACCGTCAAGGTCATTGAAGCCCTCGGTTTCGGAGTATGCGGTAAACTCAAATCCGCTGTTGTCAATGTAGTTTTTGATTACAACCGCCATGGTTGCACGTGTGATGGGATCTTCGGGTGCAAAGGTCACATCGCTCAGACCTGCCATAATACCCTCAGCCTTTGCCCACTGGATATAGGGTGCATAGTACTCGCCTG
>SVQW01000016.1 GCA_015065085.1 Oscillospiraceae bacterium
AACGATTTTTGTTTCTTTCAAGGCATTTTTGCGCAGTTATATGTACATATTACAAGAAAAAATAACGCCGAAAGGGGCGAAAATCGTCCTCGAAACCGACATGAGTTCGGCTCTTTTCGGCTATAACAGAAAACACAAGGAGGTTTTATTTTAATGCCAACAATTCTATCAGGCAAGAAAAAGGTATATTTCAAAATAATCGATGAGTTGGATTACAACTTTGTTATAGAGGGCTGTCCGGTTCAGGTGTTGCGGGGAAAGACGGTCAGCGATATTGAAAATCACAAAATTTATCTTTCACTGGAGCTTCTCAACGTAGGAGATAAACCCGTATCCGGCGTAGGAATACAGCTTTTCTTTTACAACGAGCGCGGCAACGTACCCGTTTCAAAGCCCACACTCTTCTTGGATCTGGGGGTAGTTCCGCCCGAGGCGTTTGTAGCGGACGTGAAGCCTGAAAAGCATCTGAAAACCGCAGAAAAAAACGTACTTTTCGGTAATGATTACTTCATTGAGCTTACCGACAGCTACTTCAAGCGCATGGAGGTAGGCATCACGGAGGTCGTATTTACAGACGGCACACGTCAAAGCTTTAATGCTGTTTCTAAAAGCAACTACGATTCATTCTCCACTCTCAACAAGCAGAAGGTATCGGCATATAACGACATAAACATATACGCATCGCTGGAGGAGCGCTATCCCGCCCGCGTCATACCCACAAAGGACGAGCTGACCTGGGTGTGCTGCTGCGGAGCCAAGAACCCCATCGATGAGGGGAATTGTGCGGTGTGCAAGCGCGAGCGCGACTGGCAGTTCTCCAATCTGACGGTCGAAAATCTGGAAAAGGTTGCCGACGAATATGAAAACTCCGACACTGCAAAAAAACAGCGGGCGGGCGAAATACGGGCGCAGGCAATCTCACATTACAGCTACAACGAGAAAGAGCGCGAGGAAAAGGAACGTCGCGACCGCGAGGCAATAGAGCGCGCCGAGCTTCAGCAAAAAACGGCGGAAACACGCAAAAAACGCATAATTACCATCGTCTTTGTATGGCTCATAATTCTGGCGGCATACCTTGTAATTTCTGAATTTACCGGCGGGGCAAGGTTCAGATAATGCTCAACCAATTCGCAATGCGCAATTAATATTGACTTTTTTCGCTTTATATGATAAACTGTTGTTACACGAAAGTGTATTATTTTTCAGGAGGATATTATGAAAAAAACATTATTTTTAGTTCTGACTTTCATTCTTTGCACCGCCATGCTTTTCGGCTGTACCGCAAACGGTGGGCTTACCACAGAAGCATTCGACAAACAGCCCGATAAAATACTTGAAAACTCCATCGATTATTCGGTTATCGGTCTCAGCAACACTTCCATAAGCAACCTTAACAAATCGCTTACAAAAACTCCCGAGTCGGGCAAGCTGATAATAGGTGTTGATGCCGCCGCACTCACAGGCGACACAACAATGCCAACCTTTAACCTTTCCACAGCCGGCGACTCCAAAAACGGCAGATTTGATTTGGATTTTGCCCTCAGTTCGGAAGCGCTGAATGCCGATGCCCGCCTTTACATAGACGGCGATATGCTGGTACTTTCTTCCGACAGTATCCTTGGCGGTGCTTATGCCGTTAAATTTGAGGAGTTTAGTACATTTATTGAAAAGCTGGAAAATTCCGAGCTTTTGAAATCCCTGGGCATGCCCGCCGACACTCTTAATGCTTTATGTGAGCAGTACGGCATAAACGATGAATACATCTCAGGTCTGCAGACCGCCTGGAAGAACACCTCCGAAGCAGTTTCCTCTTTTGGCGATATGACTTTTGCAATGCAGGAAAAAGTAAAGCCCGTCTACACCCCTGCCGTTGAAGAGACCGTTGAAATAAACGGCGCAACCGTTCCCGTTATAACCTCCACCACGGCGCTTACCTCCGATACATACAGCGAAATCATGGAGATTTACACCGACTGGATTATGAACAATGCAGGTGCGTATTTCGAGCTTATAAACGCGGCTGTCCCCAAAGCTCTCAGTGAGCAGAGCGGTGTGAACATAGCCGAAAGCTATGACCTGGTTATGCAGGAAATACAAACTGCCATACAGCAATCCATGGGCGATATGACCGCAGATGCCAACATAAAATACTATATCAGCAAAGATACCTCCAAGCTTGTAAAGATGGACATGCAGTATCAAGCCGCTATACAGGGTCAGCAAATGGCATACGACCTTGCTGTTATTATGACAGACGGCTTCGAGTTTAACGGCACCATCACTGCCGACGGCGAAACAATCCCCTTAAGCGGAAAAATAACCTATGTTGAACAAAACGGCATCAAGACCTGGAATTATAATATTGCAACCGAATCGTCGGGCGAAAAGGTCGATACAAGCATGTCTCTTGTTCTCGACGATGCAAAAGGCACATACAAATTGAGTATTGCGGTGCCTGACGGATATGAAGCAGATGAAAACGTAATCATAAACGGTACATATGACGTCACCGACAAGTCCTTTGCTTTCACCGTTGATTCCATCCTGGCTGACGGAGAAACAGCAGAGGTGGGCATAACCGTGGGCTATGAAAGCGGTATTACCGTTGAATCCCCCACCGAATACAAGGAGCTTCTCGCCCTCACAGCCGATGAAGCATATGCTCTTATCGGCAGAATAGGCACTTTCGCAATGAACATTCAGCCTCAGCCCCAACCCGACTACGTTTATGAGGATGAATACTACTACGATGATGAATACTACTACGATGATGAATACTACTACGATGATGTTTACTACGGCGATGACGAGTATTATTTTACAGGCGACGAGCTGTAATAAAATGATATAAAACGCAATAGGACTGTCTCATTAAACAAATTAATGTATAGAAATTGAAAAATGTAGGGGCTGATGCAAGCATCAGCCCGATTTGGGGTCGATGCAGGCATCGACCCCTGCATTTTTGCACATTTATACGATAGTATGTTTAATGAGACAGTCCCTTTTTTATAAACTCAATTTGTTATGTTGTGAGGTTGTGTCTTAAATCAATAAGGTTAAAATGCCGCAAGACGCGGCGCCAATGGGGGCGACATCCCGCAGGCAACAAAGTATTTGCGGTTATTTTAACCCACTGTAACGAATACACCGTCGGTGGTTTCAAGACTTATTGTGTAATATCCGTTCGCGTCCGCAGTGAGAACGGTGGGAACAGCTTCATCGTAAAGGGTTACGGTGAGAGGCTGAGCGGTCTTGAACTTAAGGGTTGCGGGCTTTTGCTCCTTGATATCGGTCATATTCACAACGGTGAATGCGTAGCCGGTGCCCTCTTTCTTTTCAAAGCATCCGATAAGCAGAGGCTCGTCGGAAACGGTTTCGGAAAGAATGCCGAAGTTTTCATATTCACCGCTCATCTTCAGCCATGGAGTAGCGGAGGTGCAGTTGAGAGTGAATGCGCCCAGGTTCTTATACTGAATGTAGGTGTCGGAAAGCTTTCTCAGCTCCCACATTACGGTTGCACAGTCGTCGTACAAGGGCTGAGTAGGCTTAAGGGTTGTAGTATTCAGAACGGAGGGGAAATCGGTTTCATTGGAGCTCTTAAGAGACCACAGCAGGATACCTGTACAGCCGTAGGACAGCATTGCATAGCTCTGCCAGCGGTATTCTGCCTCGGTGGGATTACGCTTACCGCGTGTCCAGCCCCATGTCTGGATACAGCACCAGAACTCGGCATCATTTTCACGGGCAACGGTAGCAATCTGGTTAATGGATTCGCAGTAGTCGTTATAGGTGCTCCAGGATGCGATATTTTCTTTACCGTTATGACCGTTGAGGGGGTAAATATCTGTACAGATATAATCTACATTGAAGTTTTCAAACCATGCCTGGCAGTACTTTCTGTACAGCTCGGGGTCAGCATCGTAGTACTCAATTGCCGCGGCATTTGCTCCCAGCTTGAGCTGAGCTGCATTAGCATACATAGGAAGCAGATTTACAAAGGGAATCTTACCGGGCAGCTGTTTCATGTAGATATCCGCAACATCACCCATCCAGCCGAAGCTGTCTGTACCGGGCTCGTCCACCAGGTTATGACCGCTGAAGGAGGGATGGTCGCCGTAAGAAGATACATGATCGCGGTAGTTGTAGTTATTTTCCAGTACCTGAGATGTAAACGGAACGTCCTGGGCAAATACCTCTATACCGTACTTATCGGCGTAATTGAAAACATAATCTCTGCTCTTGGAGCCGGAGGAAGCGTTACCCGAAATAATGGTGTCAACGCCCAGATCGCGCAGAAGCTTCATACCCTCGGGAGTACCGAAGGGAGACATGAAGCCCCATGCGCCTATGCGTATTCTTTCTCTCTGGAAATACTCGGGGGCATAGGTAGTGGAAGCCATATTAACGCCCAGAGCAGTTTTAATAACTCTCTGCATAACAGTGGCAACCTCTGCACGGGTGGAAAGACCCTTGGGGTCAAATCTGCCCTCGCCCTTACCGTTGAGAATGCCCAGCATTTGCATGGACTTGATAGCCTCAATCGTTACGCTATCGCAATCTGCAAGGTCGGTGAAGGTCATTTCGTCTTCGTAGCCCTGCATATTGAAGTCAAAGGTGTTACAGTAGTTTGCTATAACCACAGACATGGTAGCACGGTCAATGGGATCTTCCGCACCGAAGGTCACCTCGGAAAGAGGAGCCATAAGTCCGAATTCCTTAGCCCACTGAATATAGGGTGCATAATATTCGGTTGCGGGAATATCGCCGTAGCCTGTGTTGCCGTCGTATTTTGCGGTGTCAACGCCGTGCATACGTCCCAGAACGGTAATGAACATACCTCTGGTCATGGTGTCCTCGGGGCTGAACTCGGTGGGAGAGGTTCCGCCGAACAGAGTTCTGTTGGAAACGAAGTTAATATACTGTTCGCCCCAGTGACCTGCGATGTCGGAATACTGCTTGGTGTTGTAGCCCAGAGTATAGGTTGCAGGCTTATTTGCCACAAAGGTGGTGTAGCCGTAGCCGTTGGTGTAGGACATGGCAACTATTTCCTGAGTGCCGTCCGAATTTGTGCGTATAACAACGGGGTCGGTACCCTCGCCTACGGGAGTGGTGGAGGTGAGGAGATAGTCGTTTCTGTTGTAGTTTGCGCTGAGAGCACCTGGGGGAGCGATGGAGGTCTGCATTTTTGCAGAGAATTCTGCGCCCTTGGTGTAGTCGAAATCAGAGGTGTCGGAGCTGAGGAATTCGTAAGCCTCGCTCAATGTACGGAAAAAGCCCATACGGCTTATATATATGGAGGCATTGGTGTCCGTTCCGTTAATGGGGTCAAGGCGGAACAGATTACAGGTGCCTACCCAGTTGCCCTTGTACTTGGAGGTGTCGCTCAGATCGGTGATGGTATTTTCCCACTGACCCTTTGCAGGGAAATCAAAGGGGCTGTAAGAAGCATCGCTGAGAGTGGGAAGATCGGAGGTTGTAAAGAACAAACCGCCTCGTGTAACGGTGGAGGTCGTCTTGTGACGGTAAGCAAAGTACGGAAATTCAAGACAGTTGAAATACTCATCTTCGGTGAGAGTGAAGGTCATCATGGGGTCGTGAGAGGTGGGGTTAACAACCATAACACCCGCTTCAAGCGATACATTCATACCGCCGCTTTCAAAGCTTTCTATGGCTTCTTCGCTGTCAAATATCCACACGGGGTTAGCCTTACCGGAGTTGATGCGGGGCTTTTCCACCTTGGTATCCTCGGTGGGAACGTAGTTTTTTGCATCCTCTTCGGAAGCAAAGAACGCGATATAGTCAACGTACATCTGGCTTCCGGTAGCCATCTGACC
The DNA here is from genome assembly GCA_015065085.1 of Oscillospiraceae bacterium. Lineage (NCBI taxonomy): Bacteria > Bacillati > Bacillota > Clostridia > Eubacteriales > Oscillospiraceae > Oscillospiraceae bacterium. The sequence goes on from SVQW01000016.1 coordinate 5,838, forward strand.
CGAGGGTTCAGCCTTCCACATACAGTCAAAGCGAAGCTGACTTATAGTGCCACTCCAAACGGAAGTGCTCTGCGATTCGTCGGGATTTATGCCCTGTGAAGCAAGGTTTGCATCCTTGATATTGAAAATATACTCAACAAAGTCCTCATCCTTTGAGCTGATAGGGAAATGTGTGCAGGATGAGCCTGTTATCTTGTCACCGGTAGCGGTGGATGCAAAGTGCATTTCAAACTGTGTAGCGTCCGAAAGGTTGCGTACACGGAACTTTATCCAGGGGTACTTCTGTGCATCAAGATGCTGGTTAACAAGCGTAACGTAGGGGTCGCCCACATTCTTTCCGCCCTCTTCGGGTCCGCCGAAAGAGGTCACAATGCCATAATCGTCCGTGTATTCAATAACGCAGTTTGTTCCGCTCATGCCAAATGCGGCATTCTTTTTGCTCAGATTAAATATCTTGGCAGGCTGGCCGGGAAGAATCTCGGATGGTACCTCTTCCATTGCACCGGAGGAATAAGCGGCGTAAGTTACCGCATCCTTGAAAAGGCCCACGTACTCGATGGTGTGGCTTCTTTCGTCAGATGCACGGCAGGGGTCAAGACGTAACTTGGTAACCTTACCGTTCCACTTTGCGGTGCCGGGTGCGGCATTTTTCATATCGAATTTGAAGGTTCCGATATAGGAGGAGCGAACAGTATCCTCTGCACGGGGATTGCCGGTACAACCCTCTGTCCAGTGGTAGAACTGCATTCTGCCGCCGGTGGTAAAATCGCGGTAGCCTACTGCAAGAATTGCGTAGTCCTCAAGATTGATGGTTTCGCCCTCAGCGGGGACAAAAGTAAGGTTGATGTCATCGCCGGAGCCTGTAATTACAGCGCCTTTTTCGGTGACTTCAACATTTGTTGTCTTGGACGGTGCCCATTTTGCAACATCATCGGGATTGGAAAAATCCCAAACAATGTAATCCGCCGCACAAGCGCTGACAACAAAAAGCATGATAAGTGCCAATATTACGGTGATTCTCTTCATAGCGTTCTCCTTTAATTTTATTGTATGTTAATTATAACAAATCAAGGCTTCTGTGTCAACATATTTTTGAAAAAAATATATAAAAATCAGCAAATCATAAAACCTCTGCCAAACAAAAACAGCATGAAAAAGCTTTTGCTTTTTCATGCTGTTTTCACCATATACCAACGCTTCCGCTTACGCAAAAGCAAGATTGAATTTATCAGTCAAGTTTGAATTTTTCGCCGAAGCCGTAGGTCTCCATAACATAGTCAATGTCCTTATCTCCGCGTCCCGAAAGGTTTACAAGGATAGAGCCCGTGTTATTCTCGCGCGCATAGCGAAGTGCAAATGCCAGAGCGTGAGAGCTTTCGATAGCGGGGATAATACCCTCATTACGGCACAGCAGGAAGAATGCCTCCATAGCCTCGTCGTCCGACACGGTGACGTATTTTACACGGCCTGTGTCGTGCAGATATGCATGCTCCGGTCCGACAGAGGGGTAGTCAAGACCGCTGGCGATGGAATAAACAGGCAGAGGCTCGCCGTTTTCGTCCTGCAGGAGATAGCTTTCAAAGCCGTGGAGAATACCCTTTTTGCCGTAGGTGATGGAAGCGGCATGGTCGCCAACAGACGGTCCGCGTCCCAGAGGCTCAACGCCGTAAATATCAACAGGGTCTGCAAGGAATGCGGGGAACATACCCATGGAGTTGGAGCCGCCGCCTACCGCCGCACACACTGCGTCGGGAAGTATACCGGTCATTTCCAAGAACTGTGCTCTTGCCTCGTCGCCCACTACCATTTGGAAATCGCGCACCATTTTGGGGAAAGGATGAGGGCCGAGAACCGAGCCGATGCAGTAGATAGCATCCTTATATTCGTTAAGATATGCGTCAAATGCCGCGTCAACAGCTTCCTTGAGGGTCTTAAGACCGTGAGTTACGGGCACAACGCGTGCGCCCAGCATTTTCATACGGGTTACGTTGGGAGCCTGCTTTGCAATGTCAACCTCACCCATGTAAATATCACATTCAAGACCGAAATATGCCGCCGCAGTAGCAAGGGCTACGCCGTGCTGACCTGCACCTGTTTCGGCAATAAGCTTTTTCTTGCCCATAAATTTGGCAAGCAGACCTTCACCCATGCAGTGATTGAGCTTATGAGCACCTGTGTGGTTGAGGTCCTCGCGCTTTAAGTATATCTGGCACTTGCCCAGCTTTCTTGAAAGTCTTTCGCAATGGTAAACGGGAGTGGGACGTCCCTGAAATTCCTTTCTGATACGGCGAAGCTCGCTGATAAACTGTGCCGAACGGCAGATAGTTTCATACGCTTCGTCGATTTCCTTGAAGGCAGGCATTAATTCGGGGGGCAGATACTGTCCGCCGTACTCGCCGAAGCGACCGTTTTTGTCGGGAAATTCCTTAAGATAATTCTCAAAATCCTTATAAGTCTTATTCATGGTATATATTCCTTTCGTGATAAATATTCAGATAAAATAAAAAAACCTGTCCCGTAAAATAGGACAGATAACTCTGCTGTGCCACCTAAATTGACTTTTTCATGTACAAACATACACTGTCCGCTGTAACGCGCAGCCCGCGTTCTTCCTAACCAAACGGCTCGGTCGACCCTCATGAGTCCATTGGGCTTTCCCGCATTACCGCAATCCCACCATCTGCGGCTCTCTGTGAAACACTGAAAAAAGCTTACTACTCTCAATCAACGGTTTCATATTTACACAATAATTATATTCCATTCCTGAAAAAAGTCAATAGCTGAATCAACATATTTACATTTTATTAAAATAATCCCCAAAACAAATCTTTACATTTTTAATTTGAACAATTAATAAAGTTCTGTTATACTATGACTATGAAAGGAGACAGCGCATGAAAAAGAAAATAACCATCGGCATACTTGCTCACGTGGATGCGGGAAAAACCACGCTTTCGGAAGCGCTGTTGTACCTTTCGGGCAAAATACGAACTCTCGGGCGTGTTGACCACAAAAATACCTATCTTGATATAAATCCCGTTGAGCGCGAGCGGGGAATAACCATTTTTTCAAAGCAGGCGCGCTTCGGTACGGATAATTGTGACTTTATATTGCTGGACACACCGGGACATGTGGATTTCAGCGCCGAAACGGAGCGCACTCTTGCGCTTCTGGATTATGCCATACTGGTTATCAGCGCATCTGACGGTGTGCAGAACCATACCCGTACGCTGTGGCAGTTATTGGAGTTCTATCAGGTACCCGTTTTTATTTTTGTCAACAAGACCGACATAGCCACAAAATTCAGAGACGAGCTTCAAAGCGAGCTTTCAAAAAATCTCTCACCCTTATGCACCGCCTTTTACAGTGAGGACACAAAAAATCAGCTGGACGAAAAGCTCGCCATGACAAACGAGGATTTTCTGGAGAGCTTTTCAAGTGACATTCCCATTGAGGACGGGGACATCGCCTCTCTCATCAGCGCAAGAAAGCTGTTCCCCTGCCTTTACGGCTCGGCGCTTAAAACCGAGGGTGTGGAGTTTTTGATATCGGCGCTTGAAAAATACACTCTTTCCCCCGTATACAATGACGGCTCAATGGGCGCTAAAATATACAAAATCTCCCGCGACGGCACATTGCGCTTCACCTGGATGAAAATTACAAGCGGAAGTCTGTCGGCGCGCGACGAAATACATTACATCAGCAAAAACGGCGAAAAAATAAGCGAAAAAATAGGTCAGATACGCCTTTATTCTGGTGAAAAATTCACTCAGACAGACAGCGTTTTTGCAGGCGAAATATGTGCAGTCACGGGGCTTTCCCAGACCTACACAGGTCAGGGTCTGGGTGAAGAAACCGATACCGCAAAGCCCGTTTTGGAGCCTGTTTTGTCTTTCAGAATAAAGCTCCCCGAGGGCTGTGACCCTGTGGCGTACTTCCCGAAATTAAAGGAGCTTGAGGAAGAAGAGCCGTCTTTGCACCTTTACCGCAACGATGCTCTGGGGCAGATTGAGGCCCGCCTTATGGGCGAGGTGCAGATAGACCTTATCAGGCGCATGATTTTTGAACGTCTCGGCATACAATGCGAGTTGGACACAGGCAAGATACTGTATAAGGAAAAAATTGCTTCAAAAACCGTAGGGGTAGGGCATTTCGAGCCTCTCAGGCATTATGCCGAGGTACAGCTTGCCATGGAGCCGCTTCCCGAGGGCTCGGGGCTTATTTTCGACATCGATATACCGGAAAACTCACTTGACACCAACTGGCAAAGACTGATTCTTTCCCATCTTTACGAAAAAAATCATATCGGCACTCTTACAGGCGCAACGCTTACCGATACTAAAATAACTCTGGTTGCGGGCAAAGCCCACCAGAAGCACACCGAGGGCGGTGATTTTCGGCAGGCGACACTGCGTGCCGTGCGTCACGGGCTTATGAAAGCAGGCTGTGTGCTGTTGGAGCCGTATTACAAATTCAGACTGGAGGTTCCGTCTGCCTGCGTGGGACGCGCAATGGCGGATTTACAGGCGCGTAACGCGGAATTTGAAATAACCTCCTCCACCAATGAGGCAAGCATTATATGCGGCAGAGCGCCCGTTTTGGCACTTCACGATTACACCCGTGAGGTCATTTCCTACACACGCGGTACAGGCACACTGAGCTGTACGCCCGACGGATATGCTCCCTGCCACAATGCCGACGAAATAATCTCCGCCTGCGGCTACGATCCCGAGGCTGATTTGGAAAACACACCTCATTCGGTGTTCTGCGCTCACGGTGCAGGCTTTATCGTTCCCTGGAACGAGGTGGATAACTACAAGCATCTTGAGGTCAAGGAAAAGGGCGAGGACACCGCAGACGACATCATCCCCAAGGTTTCAAAGCTTGCCAAAAAATACGAGTTAAGCGTGGAAGAAGTGGAAGCCATAATGCTGCGCACCTTCGGTCCTATGCAAAGAAAGCGTTACAGCCCGCCCCGAACAGTTTCGGCAGGAAACACCAAACGCCGTCCGAGTCCCAAAAACACCGATATGTACAAGCGTTCTCTGATAGTGGACGGCTACAATCTTATCTATTCCTGGGAAAGACTGAAGGAAATTGCCGATTACAGTCTTGAGGACGCGCGTGATGCTCTGATGGACATTCTTTCAAATTATGTGGCTTACACCAAGGTAGAACTGACACTGGTATTTGATGCCTACCTTGTAAAAGAGGGTGCGGGTTCGGATTTTATAAAGGACAACTACCGCGTTGTATACACAAAACCCGACGAAACGGCAGACACCTTCATAGAAAAAATGATGCACAAGCTGGGACCCGATTACACCATCCGCGTTATCACGGGAGACAAGCAGGTTCAATTCTCCGCCATACATTCGGGTGTTTTACGTATGAGCGCCAAGGAATTTGAGGCGGAAGTCGCCTCGGTAGGCAATGAAATCACAGAATTTGTGCGACGGCTGTCACAGACATGAAAAAAGCTGTAAAACTCAAATGAGTTTTACAGCTTTTTGTTCACATGCCGTATTTACCGAAATTCTTAATTAAATGCGGTCCACTTTTCTTCGCCTTTAATCATGCTGTATTTGTGGTAATTGATGGCTTCCATTATCTGATAATATGCCCAGTGGTCACGTGTAACGTCATCAAAAGTAACAAGCTTGGATTCATAGCGGTCGATAAAATGCTTATCGGGGCTTCTTTCCAGCATGCGGTTGATAACCACAACCGCCTCGGCACGTGTAATGGTGTCCTCCGGACGGAATGTGCCGTCGGGGTAACCGTCAATCCATCCCAGATTTGCCGCGCCTACAATATATTCGTAGTACCAGTCGTCCTCGCTTATATCGTCAAAGGTGTTCTTACCTGACGGCGAGCCATCCATAAAACGAACTGCCGCCGCGATGAATTCACCGCGTGTTATAGCCCGGTCGGGCATAAATTTGTTATCGTCATATCCGTTTATGATGCCCAGTGAGCTGAGTACTCCAACTGCGGTATAGTGCCACATATCCTCGGTAACGTCCTCGAAGCTTTTGGAAATCTCAACCTTTTCGGATTCCTTCAAAAGATTGTAGAACATCTGAGACGCTTCGGCGCGGGTCATATCGCTGTCGGGACGCAGCGTTGAGTCATGATAACCGTTGATATATTTTACGTGTTCGGTTTTCTTGAGAAGGTTTCTGTCATTTACAGGCTCTCCGCCATCGGTAAGCACAATCTTTATGGGCTTGCGGAAGGTATAGGTATAAGTAACATCGTCCGTTATGAGGTTTTCTTCATATTCGGGCGCCTTGTCCCAGCCCTCTGCTACGGTATAACCGTTATCCGCTCTCATATCAACGGGAACATTGTCAATGCCAAGTGTGCCCTTGCCTTGGGTAAGATAAACCGTAACCGTCTTATCCTCGCGTGTGCCGTCCGCCCACTTACCGTGTATTATTCTGAATGTAACGGTTGCGGTCTGCACTTCGCTCCATACCGCATACAGTGTAACGGTACCGTCGTCGTCGGAGGTAAGGTTTACGACCTCTTGTCCGTCGGTATATACAGTCTGTCCGTCAACCTCGGTAGCCCAGCCTGCAAAGGTGTAGCCATCTCGGGTGAAGCTGTTGTCGGTCAGATTCTGCTTCACATCGTAGGTGAATGACATATCTGCCATTGTGCCCTCTCCGCCGTTGGCATCAAACTTAACAGTGTAGCTGATGGGAGCGAAGTTTGCGGTATAGGTGATTTCCGCCCAGCCGTCCGCAGGCTTTTGGGGAACAAAAGCTTTATCCGTACTTACCTCCTGTCCGTCGGCAGTCCAGTTTACAAACTTGTAGCCCTCATTGGCTGATGCGGTTGAACCGTTTGCAACCCCCGTGTCGGGATTAAGTGCCTCGCTCGCCGTGTCAACAGCTCCGTTTTCACCTGCGGTGTAGGTTACGGTAACTGCGGTTTTTTCATTCCATACCGCGTAAAGCGTAACGGTACCGTCGTCGTCGGAGGTAAGGTTTACGACCTCTTGTCCGTCGGTATATACAGTCTGTCCGTCAGTCTCAGTTGCCCAGCCTGCAAAGGTGTAGCCATCTCGGGTGAAGCTGTTGTCGGTCAGATTCTGCTCTTCATCGTAGGTGAATGACATATCTGCCATTGTGCCCTCTCCGCCGTTGGCGTCAAACTTAACAGTGTAGCTGATGGGGGAAAATCTGGCTTCATAAAGCGCAGTCACCCACAAATAATGTCCGCTGGAATAGGGGTCCGGCTGATACTGCTCAGGTTCGGGTTTAAATTCAGCGGTATCGGTCAAAAAATCATCGTCCCTGTACCAGCCGTCAAATGTATATCCGTCCTTTGCGGTTGCCTTGGAGCCCTGCACAGGCTCATATATAGCATAGTCATCAATCTCTTCCTCTTCATTGGACACACTGCCTCCCTGCACCGGACTAGCCTGATAGGTAAGGGTGGCGGCGCTTACGGGAAGCGTTCCCAGCACCATTATTACGCAAAGGATGAGACAAACCAAGGATGTAATTCTTTTTTTCATTATTTTTTCTCCTTTCGGATTTTTGATTTACTGTTAGTCAAAAATATATTTGAGTATCAGCTTTATGTGTCTTATGCCGTCCGGAACGGCTTTAAGATGGGGCTTTGCCGTTATGCGCCGGTCTCTGCGAAGTCCCGCGGGAAGCTGAACGATTTTGAGCCTTGCCCGTGTCACCGCAAGTATCATTTCGCTGGCAAATTCCATACCGCTTGCCGAGGTTTCAAGCTCTGAAAAGCTTTGCCTTTCAACACCTCTGAGCCCGCAGTGAAAATCGTGCACAAGGCTCTCTTTGGGAGGTTTATATTTTCTTTGAGCCAGCCGTCCCATAAAAGACAGAAAGGGAACACCCAAAGCGCGGTGGGCAAACGGGGATGCGCTTCTTTCAAAGCCGTAGGCATATCTGTCGCCCACTGCCAGCACGGCACCGCTTCTCAATGCCTCAAGATAGGGCAAAAGAGCCGAAAAGTCATAGCTTCCGTCGCAGTCCGCCATAATAACATATTTGCCCCTTGCCTCTTTGATTCCGCCCCTGAGCGCCTCACCGTAGCCTCGTTTTTCAATGCAGACCACCCGGGCACCGTGTTCAAGGGCGATTTTATCCGAGCCGTCGGTACTGCCGTTGTCCGCCACAAGTATTTCGCCCGCCGTACCGCTTTTTTCGAGAAAGCTCTTTGCCTCCCCGATACAAAATGCCAACGTTTCATGCTCATTAAGACATGGCATCAGAACGGTAAGTTCCATCATATTTTCCTTTTTTTGAATATTTTCACAAAGTTGCCGCGTGTACAGCTCCACATTCCCGTACCGACCGCCACAATAGAGTTAAAAAGTGCACGATAGGTCATAAAAGGATGCAGTGCCGAATGGTTGTTGACAACCAGAATTCTCACAACGGGTATAAGAGCAACAGCAAGCATCACGTACATAAGCCCCGACTCTGCCTTTTCGTTTCTGAAAACGTACCACACACAGAAAAGCACAAAAACCGTAAGCGCCAGTGTAAGCCATATTCCCGCAGGTGTTTTGAAAAGGCTGAAGGGGAACATCATATTAAGATTAACCGCCAGAGCCGCCGCGGGCTGAAACACTTCTCCCGAAAAATCCCCTGCCATGCGGTAAACGCCCTGATTAAGCGCAATATCCGAAATGCTCCGACCCGTAACCATACCCGCAATAACCCACTTTGCAAAAAATGTGAGGGAATAGCCCGAAAGCCAACCGACACAGCACTTCAAAAGGGTGTAAAAGGATTTTTTCAAATTTTTATTTTCGCTGTGCAAAAGACAGATAAGCGGCAGACAAAGTGTCACCGTTTCACAAGTCAGAAAATCAAAAAAGCAGGTCAATGCGCCGAAAACAGTAAACAGCATCGCTGTGCTTGGCATATTTTTTCCATGTATAACAACCGATGAAAAAACAAACATCAGCATAAAACAGGAAAAATACTCAATGCACAAAGCCGCCATCCACACACGGCACAAAGCAAATGAAATTGCGCTCATTACGGCAAGTGCGTAATACCTCTTTCTCAGCAAAAGTGCAAAATACACAATACACACAGCCCCCAGCGCTATGCCGAAAAGTGCTTTAATACCGAGAACATCGGTAAAAATCATAAGAGGCTTGACAACCGATGCCATACCGTGCCAATACCTTGCGTAAGATGCATCCGGGTCATTTTCAAACGATTCGTAAAGCGCCTGTCCGGGCGTTATCTGTTCACCACGGTAATACGCACAGTCTGTCGCCGAATAAAAAGGTTTTGAACCGTCAAAGCCCTCAATTACTCCCAGCAGTACCGCGTCGGCATAGTTATGTATAACACCGCCTCCCGTGCCGTCAAGGCTGTAAAACATGTCAGCATCCTTATACATCAATGCCGATTTCTGCATATTGGGCTTTATCCACTCATACGGCAGTAATGCCGTAAGTGACATAATCCCGAAGAACACTGTCCACAAAACAACAAGTACCGCTGTACATTTAAGAACAGCATACAATAATTTTTTGTACATATCACTAAATCCCAAGTACATTTTGGTAGGACAATTATATCACATATTTTACCTCTGTGTCAATATTTTTGTTATATCGTATAAATTTTTTTCAAAATAAAAACACTCTTGAAATATTTTTCATAATGTTGTATAATTTAACATGCAAAAATCATAAGGAGGCAGGCATGGCAGATACGGTTATCACACAGGTTTTTGAACAACCGCCGATAAATAAAAAAGAAATACTGCGCTACGCGGGTATAACGTCAGACAACGCGGACATACAAAGGTCGGTGGATGAATGTATTGCCGAAATGCTTCCGCTTGTGACCTACCGCACCTGCCGACGGGAATTTCCAATCAGATATGACGGGGATACGGTGGATTTGGGCTTTGCAAAAACAAGGTCCGTGTCGGTGGCAAGGTATCTTGAAAACTGCGTCAGTGTACTGGTTTTCGGAGCAACAATAGGCATTGAAGCGGACAGATTGATTTCGCGTTATTCTGCCGTCTCACCCTCCCGCGCGCTTATTATGCAGGCAGTAGGCGCCGAACGCATTGAGAGCCTGTGCGACGCACTGTGTGAGCAAATAAATAAAGAAAAAGCTTCCGCGGGGTTAAGGTTAAAAACGAGATTCAGCCCCGGCTACGGCGATTTTGAGCTGACGGCTCAAAAGGATATTTTCAGTGCGCTGGATTGTTCAAGAAAAATCGGGCTGACACTCAACCAAAGCATGTCGATGTCCCCATCAAAGTCGGTTACGGCAATCGTGGGGATTGCAGGAGAACAGAATGAAAATAACTGATTTTATAAAAGATAATATACTGTTTCTGGACGGCGGTATGGGTACGCTTCTGCAACAGAAGGGACTTATGCCGGGTGAGCTTCCCGAGCGGTGGAACATCACCCGTCCCGAAATCATAAGAGACATTCACCGCGAATACTTTGATGCGGGAAGCAATGTTGTCAACGCCAATACCTTTGGCGCAAATATTTTGAAATTTTCAGCCGACGAGCTTGAAGAAATTATCAGCTCCGCACTGCAGAACGCACGTGATGCCGCTTCTCTGAGCGCATCGGCACAGCAAAAGTGGGCAGCACTGGACATAGGTCCGACAGGACGTATGCTGGCGCCCTACGGCGACCTTGACTTTGAGGAAGCGGTAAACGTTTTTGCGCAAACCGTAAGGCTGGGTGTAAAATACGGCGCAGACCTTATCTTTATTGAAACCATGAATGACAGCTATGAAACCAAGGCGGCGCTTCTGGCGGCTAAGGAAAACAGCACTCTGCCCGTTTTTGTATCCAACGCTTACAGCGAAAACGGCAAATTGATGACGGGCGCCTGCGCCGAAGCAATGACAGCAATGCTGGAGGGCATGGGAGCTGATGCCATAGGTGCAAATTGCTCTCTGGGACCCGATGCGCTGGCAGGAGTAGCTGAGGAATACCTTTTAAACGCAAGTATTCCCGTACTTTTGAAGCCCAACGCGGGGCTTCCCTGCACCTGCTGCGGAAAAACGGTGTATGATGTAACGGCAGATGATTTTGCAAAAAGCGTCAGCGCTCTTGTAAAAAAGGGTATACGGATTGTGGGCGGCTGTTGCGGAACAACACCCGAATATATCAGAAAAACCGTAGATGCCTGCCGCGGAATTACCCCTGTAAAAATCGTACCGAAAGAATTCACCCGTGTCAGCTCGTACACCCACGCGGTAAGATTCGGAAACCGGCCTGTTCTCATAGGCGAAAGAATCAACCCTACCGGCAAAAAGCTGTTAAAAGAGGCTCTTAAACGCGGGGATATGGACTACATTCTGGGCGAGGGCGTAAATCAGCACAAAAAGGGAGTTCATATACTGGACGTCAATGTGGGATTGCCCGAAACGGACGAGGTTAGAATGCTGACTAAGGCGGTGAGCGGACTTCAGGCAGTAACCGACCTGCCGTTGCAGATTGACACCTCCGACACCCTTGCCATGCAATGTGCACTGCGCCGGTACAACGGAAAAGCCATGATAAATTCCGTCAACGGCAAAAAGGAAAGTATAAATGCCGTGTTCCCGCTTGCCAGAAAATACGGCGGTGTTGTGGTTGCTCTTACGCTGGACGAAAACGGGATACCCCCAACAGCCGAAGGTCGTCTTGAAATTGCAAAAAAGATACTTGATGCCGCGCGTGAGTACGGAATTGACAAAAAGGATATAGTTTTTGATCCATTGGCGCTTACCGTCAGTGCGGACAGCACTGCGGCGCTTGAAACACTGCGTGCAGTAGAGCTGATACACAACGAGCTGGGCTGTAACACCTCTCTGGGTGTTTCCAATGTGTCCTTCGGTCTGCCCGTGAGAGAAGCCGTAACAAGCACATTTTTTGCGTTGGCACTGCAAAAGGGGCTTAACGCCGCCATAATGAATCCCTACTCCGATGAAATGATGAAGGTGTATTATTCCTACCGCGCTTTGTCGGGCATGGACGAAAACTGCAGTGATTATATTGCCTTTGCCTCGCTTCTTCCCAAAATGACAGCCGTCTCCGAAAAGAATACAACTGTCTCCGAAAGCGTTTCTGGCTCCTCACAGCTTCAGGATGCGGTCATAAACGGGCTTGGCGAAAGAGCCGCAAATCTCACAAAACAGCTTATAACCGAGGTAAACCCCACCGACATAGTACAAAACGAAATTATCCCCGCCCTGAACCGTGTGGGTGTGGGGTTTGAAAACAAAACGGTATATCTCCCTCAGCTTCTCATGAGTGCAGAAGCGGCAAAATCCGCATTTGAGGTAGTGAAAAATGCCATGTCGGGCAGTAACGCATCCCCAAAATGCCGTTTCGTAATTGCCACCGTCAAGGGCGATATTCATGACATCGGAAAAAACATTGTCAAGCTTCTTCTCGAAAACTACGGCTTTGAGGTAACGGACCTGGGAAAAGACGTAGACCCCGAAGCGATAGTTCAGGAGGTCATACGTCTTAACGCGCCCATTGCGGGTCTGAGTGCACTTATGACTACCACTGTTCCCGCCATGGAGGAAACCATAAAGCTTCTCCGTCAAAAAGCGCCGTGGTGCAAGATAGTCGTAGGCGGTGCGGTTTTGACAAAAGAGTACGCCCATGCCATCGGAGCGGACAAATATGCCAAAGATGCCATGGAAACCGTGCGGTATGCCGAAGAAATAAACGTTTCATTAAATCAAATGTGACTAAATCACAGTTTTTTTCATAAAAATCTATTATAATATATATAACAAATAAAAAATCCGCAGGAGGAATAAACCATGCTTAATCCCAAAGTTCATGAGCTTTTAAACCAACAGATAAACAAAGAATTCTATTCCGCATATCTCTATCTTGAAATATCCAACTACTTTTCCGACAGAAATCTTGACGGCTTTGCAAACTGGTACATGGTGCAGGCACAGGAGGAAAAAGATCACGCAATGCTGTTCTATCAGTATCTTCAGAACAACAACCAGAAAATTACTCTTGAAACCATTGCAAAGCCGGACATCAAAATCGAAAAGGACATGGATGCCTTGCAGGCAAGTCTTACTCACGAGCTTTATGTAACCTCTCTCATCAACGACATTTACGCGGCGGCTTATGAGGCAAAGGATTTCAGAACCATGCAGTTCCTTGATTGGTTTGTAAAGGAACAGGGTGAGGAAGAAACCAATGCCAACAACCTTATTTCCAAAATGGAGCTGTTTGGATCTGACCCCAAAAGCCTTTATATGCTCAACCAGGAATTAAGCGCAAGAGTATATGCCGCGCCCAGTCTGGTGCTGTAAGGTAACACTTGTCAAGGCTGAATATCACCGTAAAAAAAGCACTTCTCACGAAGTGCTTTTTACATTATTCTTCATCCAGAAAATCGGTTGCCTTGATATAGCCCTTATTGAGCGCCATTAATTTATCGTCGTATTCCTCCACTGTCATAACCAGCGTCATAATCATACGCTCCACAAAGCCCTCGCTTATCTCCACGTCGTTGCAGAACTGAGTTATTTCATAATCCACTTCATTGCCCAACCCGTAGGTAAAGCCGCCGCTGATAAGCCCCTTGTTGATACAGCAAATTGCAATGCACATATCAACTACCTTTTCATCGTCTATCCTGAACGGCAGATGCTCCAGCATGGTTATTGCCTGCTGTTTTGCGTTTACAATTATCAGAATATCATGCACCATGTCCTCGCCCTGATGCCCCAGGGTAATAACCAGCTTTTCTTCATGCTTTTTATAGGTAAGGCCCATATTGTCGAGAGTTGTGCATATAGTATTGTATACCGACATTGCACTTGTCATATCAATTTCGTCTGCCATGGTAATTCTCCTTTATTTACCTGTATTTATTGCCTTGGTTTTCCACTTGCCGCCTGCGTAGAACATTGCGGTAAGCACTGCACCCATCACCCAGGAAACGAGCAAGGATATCTGAATACATTCCTTTATACCGTAGGGAAGCTCAGGAGTGCGTGTCAGCCAGGAAATTCCGTATGCCACGGGAACACGCAACGCAACGGTGGTAATAAGCGAAATCCACATAGGTGTCATGGCATCGCCCGCACCGCGCATAATACCCGAAAGGCTTTGTGTCACTGCCATGGCAATATATCCCACCGCAAGTATCTTCATAAGGTTATAGCTCAAACCGACAAGCTCGGCGGTATCGGTGAAAAGACCCATAAGCGGCTTTCCGAACAGCAGTATGACAGCCGTTATAACGGCAGAACAACCCACCGCCATAAGCGTTCCCTGTCTTGCACCCTTGGTAACACGGTCGTACTGACCTGCGCCCACGTTCTGACCTGCGTAGGTGGTAAGGGCGGTGCCGAAGGAGAAGTTGGGCATCATTGCGAAGCCATCCACACGCATTACAACAACGTTTGCGGCAATAAACTGGTCGCCGAAGCGGTTGGTGAGCGATTGCACAACTATCATGGCGGAGGCGAATATTGCCTGAGTGAGTCCCGAGGGCAGACCCAGGCGGATAATTGTTTTTACGGAATCCGACTTGGGAAGCATATACTTCCAGCCGAAATCGAAATATTCTCTCATTTTGGAAAGCTTCACAAGACACAGCACAGAGGATACAAGCTGTGCAATGATGGTTGCCAACGCAACACCCGCAATACCCATTTGCAGGGAAGCAACAAAGTAAATATCCAGCACAATGTTTATAACAGTTGCAACCAAAAGGTATACCAGTGCCGAAATGGAATCGCCCAGACCGCGTATAATACTGCTGAGAATATTATAATATGCCATGCCCGCAATACCGATAACCGAAATGGTGAGATAATCCGCACAGCCGTCAATAATGGTGTCGGGAGTATTCAGCATCACCAGCACGGGACGTATAAAGGGTGTTGCCGCAACCATAAGCGCAATACTGCATACCGCCGTTACGGTAAGGCTGTTGCCTATGGCATAGGAAAGCGCCTCGCGGTTACGTGCACCGTAATACTGGGATACCATTATATTTGAACCTACCGAAATGCCGATAAACAAAACAAGCAGAAGATTTACGATAGGCATTGCGCTTCCTACCGCCGCCAGAGCTCCGTCACCGATGTACTTTCCGACAACAATGCTGTCAACTGTACTGTAAAGCTGCTGTGCGATATTTCCTATCAGCATTGGCAGTGTGAACATTACTATACATTTCCAGGGTGCACCCAGCGTCATATCTGTGGGTGCGAATAATTTTTTTAACACGGTTTTCTCCTTAACAAAATCAAAAATTCCGAGCCATATTTTAGCACAAACGACATCAAAAATCAATGTACATAATGTAAAAATCCAAGTACACGGATACAATTTATGTTGACAGAAATCAGAAATTATTGTATACTGTTACCATCAATAACGAAAGGTTATAAATATGAACTACAAAATAACGGGTGCAAAGGTTTTGTGCGCCGACAATGAAAAGCTTACAATACAGGATAAGGATATTTATATTTCGGGCGGAAAAATAGTCTCTGCCGACGTGGTGAAAGATAAATACGAAACGGTAAACGCCTCGGGAAAGCTGATGATGCCGGGGCTTATCAACATGCACACCCATGCCTACATGTCGCTTTTCCGCAATTATGCCGACGACGTGAACTTTGATGAATGGCTGTTCAAAAGAATTATGCCGGTTGAGGAAACCCTCTCCCCACACGCTGCATATATTTCCTCGCTGTTCAACATGATGGAAATGGTCATGACGGGTACAACCTGCTTTATGGATATGCACATGTTCGAGGGTCAGTCCGCAAAAGCGGCGCGTGACATGGGCATGCGCGGCTACATCGGACGTGCGGTGGTAGGCGAAGACCTTTACACCGACGGAAAAAGCCGTTTTGAGGAATGTCTGAGAGAAAAGGATATGTACGAAAGCGACACGGTGAAATTTGTGCTGTCCCCGCATGCCATTTATTCCGCTTCGGTAAAAATGTTCACACAGGTGACCGAGGAATCCGAAAAACGCGGTATGCTTCGCATGACCCATCTTTCGGAAAGCGACAACGAAATCCAAAACTGCTTCAAAGCCCACGGCATCTCACCCGTAGAGCTGCTTGACAAAACGGGATTTCTCAGCCCCAAGGCAACTCTTGCCCACTGCGTGAAGTTCAGCGACAGCGACATTGAGCTGGTGGCAAAAAGAGGTGCAAACGTGGTTACCAACCCCGCCAGCAACTGCAAATTGGGTAACGGCTTTGCACGCATAAACGATATGAAAAAGGGCGGTGTAAATATATGTCTGGGCACCGACAGCAACGCCTCCAACAACACCCAGAACATGATAAGAGAAATGGGAGTTATGACGCTTATTCACAAGGGTCTTGCCTGTGATTCCGTGGCGGCGCCTGCGGAATTCGTGATTAACTGCGCTACCCGAAACGGCGCAAGGGCATTGGGTATGGAAAATATGCTGGGCGTTATAAAAGAGGGCGCTTGCGCCGACCTTATATTCCTGGACCTTAATTCTCCCTCTCTTTTCCCCAACAACAATATACTTTCCTCGCTGTGCTACTCTGCCAACGGCTCGGAGGTTGAAAGCGTTATGATAGACGGCAAATTCGTTATGAAAAACCGCGAATTTGTCACGGTTGACAAGGAATACGTCATACATGAGCTTCACAAGGCAGTGGAAGAATTTCTTTGATAAATGATGAAGGCTTTGGGACGGATAGAATAATACGCAATAAAACCTGAAACGGAAAATCCGTTTCAGGTTTTTTCTTAATTGCCTCACGGCAAATATCACAGCTTCCATATGCTTTTTCTTTTGCATATATCCGCACAGGCACCGCAGGAGACACAAAGCTCATAATCGATATGCGCCCTGCCGTTTTTTATTGCAATCGCGTTCTGAGTGCACACCGTAACACAGTCTGCACAGCCGTTACAGCCGATTTCACAGCAACCCTCGGTGTTGGGAGTCTGCCCGCAATAGCTGCACCCCACCCAATACCTTGCACTGCGGGGAATAAGCTCAATTATCCCTTTCGGGCAGGCAGAAATGCATTTACCGCAGCCGTTGCACTTCGCCCTGTCCACCGCCGCTATACCGCCGATGATATGTATTGCTCCCTCGGGGCACGCATCTGCACAGCTTGCAAGACCGAAACAGCCGTAACTGCAGTTTTTCGGTCCGCCGAACAGCTGTGATGCGGCCTGACAGTCACTGATACCGTCGTAATTATATTTTTTAGGGGATATTTTATCAATACCGCCGCACATCACCTGAGCCACACTGTCTGTACTGCCCACAGGCGGTGCTTTTTTTATTTCGGGCTTTTTAAGCTTCAAAATCACATGCAACAAGGTGCCCGCAACAATAAGAGCAAGAAAAATATACTGCATATCGTTCCTCCGTCAAAGCATCATGATTTCTTTTTTATTTCACTTCCGAAAGGACGGGGGACAAAAAGCTTATCTATGTGGGGAGTAAGAACATTCATAATGAGTATGCCGTAAAATACTCCGTCAAATCCGCCCCAGTAACGCGAAGCCATGGTTATAAGTCCGCAACCCGCACCGAAAATTATCTTACCCGTACTGCTTACGGGAGAGGTAACGCAGTCGGTTGCCATAAAAACCGCACCGAGTATGACACTTCCGCACAAAAGGTGGAACAGCATAAAATCCTCTTTAAAGGTATTCATGGGGAAAAGATATGCCACTGCCGCCACCGCGCCCATAAAGCTGAGGGGTATATGCAGTGAAATTATGCGGCGCGCCAAAAGATAAAGACCGCCCGCCAGAAGCACAAGTGCCGAAACCTCTCCCAATGCACCCACGCGGTTACCGATAAGCATATCAAACTGGGGAATGGGGGGAATCACACCCGTAACCAGCGAATCCAGCGCAGTGGGGGTGTAGGTGATATCCGTAACATTACCCCAAAGCGGAAGCTTTTCAAAAGGAGCTGTAAATCGGTTCGCCTGCGGAAAAAAGCCCAGTATCACACGCGCTGTCACGGCGGGATTGAGAAGATTTTTTCCTGTACCGCCAAACGCCTGCTTTACTGCCATGGCAATAATACCGCCCGCGGCAGGCATCCACAAAGGGCAGGCGGCAGGAAGCGTAAACGCCACAAGAATTCCCGTCACCACGGCGGAAAGGTCCGAAAGTGTAACTCTTTTTTTGAGTATAAGCTGTATTGCAGTTTCGCTGACAACACATGAAAAAACACTTATCAGCGTAACGGCAAGGGCACGCAGACCGAAAATGTATGCACCCCATATGAGCGAGGGCACAAGTGCGATAATCACATCGCACATTATTGTCGAAACGTTATCCTCCCTGCGCACATGGGGCGAGGGGGAAACGGTTAAAAGCTTTTTTTCCATATATATCTCCCTAGGCTTTACTGCTGTTTTCTGCTTCACGCAGGGACGAAATTTTCTGCGTCAGCGAAATGTTTGCGGGGCAGACGTAAGAACATATTCCGCAGGAGGTACAGCTTGACGCCCCCTTCATTTCGCCTTTTACAATGCGGTACGGCATAAGGTACATGGGACAGTGCTTCACACAGCGTCCGCAATTTATACAGTCGGTCTCACGCTTTTTTTCAAAGCTCTGCGAAAGAACAATAAACCCGTTTGTATCCCTTTTGACGGAATAGTCGGTGCTGTAAACCGCTTTTCCGCGCATGACGCTTCCGTCAAGTATTTTGTGCGGCTCTTTAACAAAACCTCCGCAGTACCCTATAATATGGGAAAGAGGTGTTCCGACAGGAACGCACAGGTTTTTCGGCTTTGCGATGCAGTCACCGTCAACAGTTATATATCTGCTGACGGCAGATATGCCATATACCAGTGCTCGGTAGGTATCCACACAGCACATCGTGTCAAACACACCGTAGCCCTGCTGTAAAAGGCTTTTATCCCCACTCAACTCCTTACCGTACAGGGCATATATAAGCTGACGGGGGTCATCCTGGGGGTATTTCGGCTCAAAAGCCTTGATTTCAAACAGCTTTTTCAACCCCAGTGCATCCCTCAAGGCACGTATGGCGTCTCTTTTGGTGTATTCTACGGCGATTACCGCGTGACGTACACCGCATGCCTTCATAAGTATTTTTGCACCGCCCAGTATTTCGGCGGTATTTTCCAGTGCAAGACGATGGCTTGCGCACAGATACGGCTCTGTTTCCATCAGATTTACAATCAGTCTGTTGACTTTTCCGATGCCGTTTACCGCAGGCTCGCCGCCATTCATTACACCCGTGTTGCGCAGTATTTCGGCAATCTGACCGCTTTCAAGCTCCTTTATGGGAGTCTGAACGGGCATAACGTTTTCACACAGCGACATAAAATCATTTTCAACGGTAATACTTTCATCCGTCAAACCCGTAACGCTTCCCGACACACCGCTGAACACACCGATGCCGTCTTTTTCACCGATTTTCTGCCATTTTTTAATTTTTTCGCCCTCTTTCACAAGGGCTGTGTCGATATCAAAAATCAGTTTTTGCGGTTCGGGTATGGTTTCGATTTTCATACCTTTGGTGTTTTTAAGCTGTTCAATGCGCACACCTGCGCGTATGGAATACGGCATATAAACCTCCGTAATAATGAAATAATTCGCAATTCGCTAATTACGAAATCTCGCAAGCGAGCTTTCTGTGATTTTGCTATGCAAAATCTTCAAAACAGACTAAATATGAACAATAAGTTTTACAGACGTTTTGCCTTTTATATCAAGTAAAAAGCATTTTTATTTAAAATTATTTTTCGCCATGGCGAAAAATTTCCATAATTGCAAATTGAACATTGCGCATTGCACATTGAAAATGCGCTTCGCCCATTTTCATAACATCTTCTTGAGATACTGTCCCGTGTAGGACTTTTCGCAGGCGGAAATCTGTTCGGGTGTACCGCAGGCAACCACCGTTCCTCCGCCGTCGCCCCCCTCGGGGCCCAGGTCCACAACATAATCGGCTGTCTTTATAATATCCAGATTGTGCTCAATAACTATAACGGTATTTCCGCCGTCCACCAGCTTCTGCAGTACCTCACTCAGCTTTTTCACGTCGTCGGTATGCAGACCCGTGGTAGGCTCGTCCAGTATATACACCGTCCGTCCCGTGCTTCTTTTTGAAAGCTCGGTGGCAAGCTTAACGCGCTGTGCCTCACCGCCCGAAAGAGTGACCGACGACTGACCGATTTTTATATATCCCAGACCAACATCATAAAGAGTCTGAAGCTTGCGTTTTATGGCGGGCAGGCTGTCGAAAAAGCCAAGCCCCTCCTCCACCGTCATATCCAATACATCAAAAATATTTTTGCCCTTGTACTTGATTTCCAGTGTTTCACGGTTATATCTCTTGCCCTTGCACACATCACAGTTTACATACACATCAGGCAGAAAATGCATCTCGATTTTGAGAGTTCCGTCACCCTCGCATGCCTCACACCGTCCGCCCTTGAGGTTAAAGGAAAAGCGGTTTGCGCCGTATCCCCTTGCCTTAGCTTCGGGAGTTTTGGCGAAAAGAGTCCGTATCTCACCGAAAAGCCCCGTATAAGTGGCGGGGTTTGAGCGGGGAGTGCGTCCGATGGGCGACTGGTCAATGTCAATGACCTTGTCGAGATTTTCGATACCGCGTATCTCCTTGTGCCGTCCGGGGAAGGTGTTGGCACGGTTGAGCTGACGGGCAAGCTCCTTATGCAGAATTGCGTTTATCAGCGAGCTTTTTCCGCTTCCCGACACACCTGTCACCGCCACGAAACAACCCAGCGGTATTTTTACATTCACGTTTTTGAGATTGTTTTCGCTTGCACCTATAATTTCCAGGAATTTACCGTTGCCGCTTCTGCGCACCGACGGCACGGGAATAGTCTCCTTGCCCGAAAGATAACGTCCCGTAACGGACTCATCGCATTTTTTAAGCTGTTCGGGTGTTCCGCTGAACACCACATTTCCGCCGTGAACACCCGCTCCGGGTCCTATATCCACCACGTAGTCGGCATTTGCAATGGTTTCCTCGTCGTGCTCCACCACAATCACCGTGTTTCCCACATCACGCAGCTTTTTCAGCGTTTCAATAAGCTTGGAATTATCGCGCTGATGCAGACCGATGCTGGGCTCATCCAGTATATAAAGCACACCCATGAGTGAGGAGCCTATCTGTGTGGCAAGGCGGATTCGCTGGCTCTCACCGCCCGACAGTGTGCCCGAACGGCGGGACAGTGTCAGATATTCAAGACCCACGCTTTTCAAAAAGCTCAGACGTGCCTTTATTTCCTTGATTATTTCCTTGGCGATTATCTTTTCCTTTTCGCCCAGCACCAATTCGTCAAAGAATTTCACAAGCTCCTTGACGGATTTATTGCACAGCTCGCTTATGTTCAGCTCTCCCACCGTTACGGCAAGAGATTCCTTTTTAAGCCTCATACCCTTACATACATGGCAGGGCGTCTCGTTCATAAACTGCTCGTAATATTCGTTATGGCTTTCCTCGTAGCGCTTTGCAATAATGTTCAGAACACCGTCAAAGGTGACAACTCTGTCCTTCATAGCGCCTGCAAAGTAGGAAAAATGGGTGATGGTATAGGGCTCGGCCCCTGTGCCGTACAGCAGCGCATCCAGCGCCTCGGGAGAGAACTCGCTTATGGGCATATCCATTGTAAAGCCGTGTTTTTCGCCCACCGCGCTCGCCATTGCCTCCCACCATCCGCCCTCGTCGGCAGACTTGAAGCCGTTGCACTGTACCGCACCCTGAGAAAGGGAAAGGCTGAGGTCGGGGATGACCTTTTCAAAGGCGACGGAATTTTTAACGCCGATACCGTCGCACTCGGGGCAGGCACCGAAGGGATTGTTGAAGGAAAACATTCTGGGCATTAATTCCCCGATGCTGATGCCGTGCTCCTCGCAGGCATAGTTCATGGAAAAGCTTATATCCTCGCCGCTGTCCACAAGATTTATGACAATATAGCCCTCCGAAAGCTTGGCAGCGGTCTCCAGCGAATCGGAAAGTCTTTTTGAGATGTCGGGCTTCATAACAAGTCTGTCTACCACAATTTCGATGTTGTGGCGCAGGTTCTTGTCCAGCTCGGGACGCTCCGAAAGGTCGTACACATAGCCGTCAATCCTCACGCGCACAAAGCCGTTTTTGGAGGCGGAATCAAGCTCCTTTTCAAACCGTCCCTTTTTGCCCTTGGCAATGGGACTGAGCACCTGAAACTTAGTGCGCTCGGGAAGCTCCATAACTCTGTCTATTATCTGGTCGATGGTCTGCTGTTTTATTTCCTTACCGCACACGGGGCAGTGAGGAACACCGCAACGTGCATACAAAAGACGCAGATAGTCATATATTTCGGTTACCGTTCCCACGGTGGAACGGGGGTTTTTTGAGGTGGTTTTCTGGTCGATGGATATGGCAGGCGAAAGACCCTCGATATAGTCCACATCAGGCTTATCTATCTGTCCCAGAAACATTCTGGCATAGCTCGAAAGGCTCTCCACAAAACGGCGGTTGCCCTCCGCAAACAGAGTATCAAACGCCAGTGAGCTTTTTCCGCTTCCGCTCAGCCCCGTAAACACCACCAGCTTGTCACGCGGAAGCTCCACATCGATATTTTTAAGGTTATTTTCCCTTGCGCCTTTTATATAAATATTCTTGGTCATTGTGTGTTCCTTTGAATTATAATTATTGCAAAAATGATGGCTATGGCTTTAAAGATGCTTCGGCTAACGCTCAGCATGACACGTGTTTTGTCATTCTGAGCGGAGTGCGTAGCACGCAGTCGAAGAATCTTCCAAATTTGTGCATTGCGTATCAGCTCTGCTTTTTCAGCTTCATTATCTGGTCGCGGATTTTTGCCGCCTGCTCGAATTCCAGAAGCGCCGCCGCTTTTTTCATGTCCTCGGTCAGGCGGTCGATAAGCTCACGCTTATCCTTGGCACTGAGCTTCGCCTTGCCTGTCTGGGCATCGCGGGCTTTGAGCATATTTCCTGCGGAAATCTCGATAATATCCTTTACACTCTTGGTGACGGTAACGGGTGTTATGCCGTTGTCCTCGTTATATTTCATCTGAATTTTTCTGCGTCGGTTGGTCTCGGAAATGGCTTTTTCCATGGAGTCGGTAATCTTGTCCGCGTACATTATTACCTTACCCTCGGCATTACGGGCGGCTCGTCCGATAGTCTGAATAAGGGATGTTTCACTTCGCAGAAAGCCCTCCTTGTCCGCATCCAGTATAACTATCAGCGAAACCTCGGGCAGGTCAAGTCCCTCACGCAGAAGGTTTATACCCACCAGTACGTCAAATTCACCCAGACGCAAATCACGTATTATCTCCATACGCTCCATGGTATCGATGGAATGGTGCATATAACGCACCTTTATTTCCCTCTGCTCCAGAAAGTCGGTCAGGTCCTCCGCCATTTTCTTGGTAAGAGTAACCACCAGTGTGCGCTGACCCTTTTGGGTACGCATATTTATTTCGCCTATAAGGTCCTCTATCTGCCCGTCGGTGGGGCGCACCTCAACCTCGGGATCGCACAGGCCCGTCGGGCGGATTATCTGCTCGGCAATCTGTGTGGAACGGCTTTTTTCGTACTCGTTGGGAGTGGCGCTGACGTAAACTATCTGATTTAATTTGGAATTAAATTCCTCAAACCGCAAGGGACGGTTGTCAAAGGCACTGGGAAGCCTGAAGCCGTAGTCAATAAGGTTCTTTTTTCGGGAATAGTCCCCTCCGCTCATGCCCCGCACCTGAGGTACGGAAACATGGCTTTCGTCGATAAACAAAAGAAAATCCTCGGGAAAATAATCCAGAAGTGTGTAAGGCGTTGCCCCCGGGGGATTGCCGGCAAACACACGGGAATAGTTTTCAATGCCCGAGCAGTAGCCTATCTCGCGCAGCATTTCCATGTCATATTTGACGCGCTCCTCGAGGCGCTGAGCCTCCACCATTTTGCCCTCCGATTTGAAAAATGCCACGCGGTCGGTCATTTCGCGCCATATTTCGGCAATGGCGCGCTCGCGGTTTTCCTCGCCCGTAACATAGTGGGAGGCGGGGTAAATGGCGGCATGAATAATACTGTCCTTCACCTCACCCGTAAGGTGATGTATCTCACAAATTCTGTCTATCTCGTCCCCGAAAAACTCTATTCTCAGAACGATTTCGGTAGCGTTGGAGGGGAAAAGCTCAATAACGTCCCCTCGGACGCGGAATTTATTACGTGTAAACTCAATATCGTTGCGCTCGTACTGCATGGATATAAGCTTTGCAATAACCTCATCTCGGGATATTTCCATACCCGGACGCAAAGAAAGCACCATGCTTTTATACTCATTCGGGTCACCCAGGGTATATATGCAGGAAACGCTGGCAACCACAATAACGTCGCGCCGTTCAAACAGAGCCGAGGTGGCGCTGTGGCGAAGCTTATCTATTTCGTCATTGACGGCGGAATCCTTTTCAATATAAATATCCTTGCCGGGAATATACGCCTCGGGCTGATAGTAGTCATAATATGATACGAAAAACTCCACCGCATTTTCGGGAAAGAACTCACGGAACTCAGTGCAAAGCTGTGCGGCAAGGGTTTTATTGTGTGCCAGAACAAGAGTGGGACGGTTGACCTTTTCAATCACGTTAGCCATGGTAAAGGTTTTACCCGAGCCGGTAACGCCCAGAAGCACCTGCTCCTTATCACCCCTGAGAACACCCTCGGCAAGCTTTTCTATTGCCTGAGGCTGATCGCCCGTGGGCTTATATGAGCTGTGCAGAACAAATTTATCCATACCGTCACTCCTTTCACGCAAAAACAGCTATACATATTATATTATAACACAATTTTTTTAATATGTAAAGAAGATATTGAAAACAGAATATGCTTTGCCGTACAATGTGCATTGAGAAATAAAACCCGCTGTCGGAAGGTATTGTGTTCTAAAGGATAGTTAAATAAGAAAAAAACTCTGAAAACGGCATGAAAAGCCGAATTCAGAGGTTTTATTTATCCGGTGATATGTTGTCTTGCGACAACGCGATATATTTGCTTACGCAAATGCGGTATAATATAAATTCTCGTCACGAAGTGACATATCGCGCCGCTTACGGCATATCGAGTGCGAAGCACATATATCAAATTCCGCAGGAATTTATATCGCTGCGCAGTGTCCCCCCGGACACTGCGCTAAGACAGCGGTTTTAATTTTATTTCTTCTCGATTTTGGCTTCGCCGGTGCCTTTTACGGCGTCCTCGGTGATAACCAGACGTTTTACATTGTCCATAGAGGGAATGTCATACATGTATTTCTGCATGAATTCCTCCATTATTGCACGCAGACCGCGGGCACCGGTGTTGCGCTGAGCGGCAAGACGTGCGATTTCGGCATATGCCTCATCGGTGATTTCAAGCTCTACACCGTCCATATCAAACAGCTTTTTATACTGCTTGTAAAGGGAGTTCTTGGGCTCTTTAAGTATACGGATGTATGCCTCTTCGTTAAGCGGGTCAAGGGCTGTGATGACGGGAATACGTCCCACCAGCTCGGGAATAATGCCGTACTTAACAAGGTCGTGAGACACGATTTTGGAAAGTATCTTGCTTTCTTCCCTTTCCTTTTTGGTTTGAACCGTGGCACCGTAGCCGATGGACTGGCTGGCAGTGCGGTTTTCAATTACCTGCTCGATACCGTCAAAGGCACCGCCGCATATAAAGAGGATATTTGCCGTATTTATTGGGATAAATTCCTGGTTGGGATGCTTTCTTCCACCCTGAGGGGGAACGTTGGAAACAGTGCCCTCCAGAATTTTGAGAAGCGCCTGCTGTACGCCCTCACCCGAAACATCGCGGGTGATGGAACGGTTTTCGCTTCGGCGGGATATTTTGTCTATCTCGTCGATATATATAATGCCCTGTTCGGCGCGTGCCACATCGAAATCCGCCGCCTGGATAAGGCGCAGAAGTATGTTTTCCACATCCTCGCCCACATATCCCGCTTCGGTGAGAGTGGTGGCATCCGCTATGGCAAAAGGCACTTTAAGCGTTTTGGCAAGTGTCTGAGCCAGCAGTGTTTTACCCACACCCGTGGGTCCCAGCAAAAGAACGTTGCTCTTTTGTATCTCCACATCGTCCTTTTTGTCCTGCAGAATACGCTTGTAGTGGTTGTACACCGCAACGGCAAGGGCGGTTTTAGCCTTGTCCTGACCGATTACGTATTCATCCAATGCCTCCTTGAGCTGTGCGGGCTTGGGAAGATTTTTCAGCGACAGACCGTCGGTCTTGACAGCGGCATTGTCGCGTGCATCCTCAATGACCATATTGCACACGGAAACACAGTTCTCGCATATATTTGACCCTTTGGGGCCGGGAACCATAACCTCAACCTCGTCCTCGGTTCTTCCGCAGAAGGAGCAAACGAGCTTGGGATTTTTTGTATTATCGTTATTAGCCATAAATTGACCTTTCGTTCAAGCAGTTATATACGTTTTTCGATAACATTGTCAATAAGGCCGTATTCCATAGCCTGCTGTGCGGACATGAAGTTGTCGCGGTCAGTGTCGCGCTCGATTATTTCAAGAGGCTGACCTGTGCGCTCGGAAAGAATCTTATTGAGGGTAGCCTTGGTGCGGATAATGTGGTCGGCATGGATTTTAATATCGCTCGCCTGGCCCTGATAGCCGCCAAGGGGCTGGTGTATCATAATTTCGCTGTGAGGCAGTGCAAGACGCTTGCCCTTTGCACCTGCGGACAGCAGGAACGCGCCCATGGATGCCGCCATACCTATGCAGATGGTGGAAACATCGCACTTTATGAAGTTCATGGTGTCATATATTGCCATACCTGCGGTAACAGAGCCGCCGGGGCTGTTGATATACAGCGAAATATCCTTATCGGGGTCCTGCGCTTCAAGGAACAGAAGCTGTGCAACAACAAGTGAAGCGGTAACGTCGTTAACCTCGTCAGCAAGGAACACGATACGGTCGTTAAGAAGTCGGGAGTAGATGTCAAATGAACGTTCTCCGCGGCTGGTTTGTTCAACTACCATTGGTACAAGTGCCATAATTTTTTCTCCTTTTCTGATTGTGATGTTGTTTTTTGTCGGATAAATGTGCAAAATTGCGGAAGCCGAAGCCTCCGCAACTTAAATATTATTGATTGTCTTCGGTTTCGGTCTTTTTCTTGCGGGTGGTCTTGGGCTTTTCAGCCTTTTCAGCTTCGCCCTCAGCCTTTGCCTCGGTCTTTTCGGCTGTCTTCTTGGTGGTGGTTCTCTTTTTGGGAGCGGGCTTTTCAGCCTTTGCCTTTTCAGCCGCTTCCTTAGCCGCCTTTTCCTTTTCCTCGGCAGAAACCTCGGTAATCTTTGCGTTTTCCTTCAGGAAGTCAGACGCCTTGCGCATTGCCAGGTCCTTCTTAACGGTTTCAACGTCAAGAGCTTCCTTAACCTTTTCGATTTCCATTTTATAAGCTTCTGCTACGGTCTTGTACTCTGCCTCAACATCCTCATCGGAGGGAGTGATGTTTTCAAGAGCAACAAGCTTTTCAAGTGCCAGGCGAACCTTAACCTGACGCTCTGCGCCGGGCTTCATCTGGGTCTTGAGGTCGTCGATGGTGGTGCCGGTGTACTTGAAGTACATATCAAGGTCGATGCCCTGGCTCTGCATGCGGTATGCATAGTCATTAACCATGGAATCTACTTCCTGGTCGAACATAACCTGGGGAATTTCACCCTCTATGTTAGCGATGAGCGCATCGTAAAGCTGTTCAGCAACAGCGCCCTCAGCGGCATCGTTGTATCTCTTTTCTATTTTTGCCTTGACATCTGCCTTATATTCAGCCAGAGTGTCAAATTCGGAAACGTCCTTTGCAAATTCGTCGTCAAGTGCGGGAAGCTCCTTAACCTTGAGTGCGTTGAGGGTTACGGTAAATACAGCATCCTTGCCCTTGAGCTCCTCTGCGTGGTATTCCTCGGGGAACTTAACGTTGATATCAAAGGTCTCGCCTATGTTGTGACCTACAATCTGCTCTTCAAAGCCGGGAATGAACTGGCCGGAGCCAAGCTTCAGGTCATGACCCTTAGCCTCGCCGCCCTCAAATGCAACGCCGTCCACCTTACCGAGGTAGTCGATGTTTGCGGTATCATCCATTGCAGCTGCACGGTCGGTAACCTCGATAAGACGGGAGTTTCTCTCTCTTGCCATATCAACCTCACGGTCAACATCAGCATCGGTTACGGTACGTACAACCTTTTCTGCTTCCAGACCCTTATATGCGGTAACATTGATTTCGGGCTTTACAAAAACCTTAGCGGTAAGCTCTACACCCTCGTCGGTCATGTCAACTGCGGAAATTTCAGGCTGAGCAACAGGCTCAATACCGCTTTCCTTAACAGCCGCATCGTACTCACCGGGAATAAGATTGTTGAGGGCTTCCTCATAGAAAACGCCCTTGCCGTACATCTTTTCGATAATGCTCTTGGGAGCCTTGCCTTTACGGAAACCGGGAACATTAATCTTGGGAGCGTTCTTCTTGTATACCTTGAGAACCTCAGCCTCGAACACGTCCTTGGCAATGAAAAGTTCAAGCTCAGCTACGTTTTTTTCGGGATTATTAACTTTTTTCAGACTCATTTTGGGAAATCCTTTCTCTTGATGATATATATAACATTAATATTTTAATCATATTTGTGCTCTTGTCAATAGATTTTAACAAATTTCTTACATTATTTTCAATCTATTTTCAAAGGCTTAAACTCCAGGTAATCACCCGACACAAGATACAGAAGTATTCCGTACTTGGTACGGCATATCTTGTTTTCACCCGAAATGCCGTGCAGATGACCGTAATAAAGCCTCTCCACACCGTATTCAAGCAAGGTGTCCATCATGCTTTCATGCACTGCAAACGGGGTTGCGGCGGGAAAATGCATAAACGGGATTATCTCGGCATCGGGATGCCCGGCTTTAAGCTTTAATGCCGCATCCAGCGAAATGCGAAGCCGCAGGTTTTCACGCTCAACCAGCTTTTTGTCGTCTGCGCTGAGGCTTTCCTCACAGGTCCAGCCTCTTGTCCCGCAGATTATAAAGCCCTCGCGGAAGTACGCATTGTTGTGCATAAAATCGATGGTATCAAATCCGTTTTCCGCTTTGAAGCGCTCCAGCTTTGCGGCGGTGTCCCACCAGTAATCGTGGTTACCCTTGCCGATTATTTTACGTCCCGGCAGAGAATTGATAAATGCCAGATCGTCCCTCGCCTCATCCAGCGTCATGCCCCAGGAAATATCCCCGGGGATAACCACCGTATCGTCCGGGGTCACGGTGCTTTTCCAGTTTTTCTCAAGCCGTTCGGCGTGGTTTTGCCATCTTGCGCCGAACACGTCCATGGGCTTGTCACAGCTGAGGGACAGATGGGTGTCGGAAAGTGTGTATAACAAGTTTTTCAGCCCTTTATTTAAGGAATTTTATAACCTCGTCAGACATCTCTTGTTTATCAACGATGGTTGTGAAGCGGGGCTTTTTACCCATAAGCGCCGCAATGGGAGCGGGGACCTGAGCGCCCGTATATGCCTCGAGAGCACTTATGGCGGAAAACTCATCGCCCTCTGCCGTCTTACCGAAGGAAGCGAGAACATCGGCGGCGAACTTATAGGGGCTTGCGGTGGAAACCACCAGCATGGGGGTATTATCACAGAAGTTTTCGCGGTACTTTTCGGCGCAGTATGCCGCAACGGCGGTGTGAGTATCCATAAGGTAGCCGTTTTGGTCAAAGTACTTTTTGATGGCCGCCTTGGTGTTATCCTCGTCGCAGTAGTAGCCGCAGAACATTTTTTCTATCTTTGCGCGGGTCTCGTCAGTTACCTTGTAAACGCCCTTTTCGTTAAGCTGTTTCATGTCGGAGGAGGTCTCCTCGCAACCGCTCACAAGGTACAGAAGTCTTTCCAGATTGCTGGAAATAAGTATGTCCATAGAGGGCGAAGAGGTCTGATAGAAGGGACGGTTGCGGTCATATACGCCTGTGTTCATAAAGTCGGTGAGTATATTGTT
Organism: Oscillospiraceae bacterium; assembly: GCA_015065085.1. Lineage (NCBI taxonomy): Bacteria > Bacillati > Bacillota > Clostridia > Eubacteriales > Oscillospiraceae > Oscillospiraceae bacterium. Next base: position 35,862 of record SVQW01000016.1, read on the forward strand.
TTTATTGGAAGCGCATACGAACTTATTTATATTAAGTCCCATCATATATGCTATGTAGCCCGCGAAGATATTACCGAAGTTACCCGTGGGAACGCACACGTTTATGGCATCGCCAAGCTTGATTTTACCGCTGTTCACCATATCGCAGTAAGCCGAGATATAGTAAACTATCTGGGGTGCAAGACGTCCCCAGTTGATGCTGTTGGCGCTGGAGAGGAAGTAGCCTGCCTCATGAGCCTTTTGTGCAAAATCCTTATCGGCAAATATTTTCTTTACACCGCTCTGGGCATCGTCAAAGTTTCCGCGGATGGCGCATACGTTTACGTTATCGCCCTCCTGGGAAGCCATCTGAAGCTTTTGGATTTTGCTGACACCGTCGCAGGGATAGAACACCATTATCTTGATTTTATCAAGATTTTTATAGCCCTCAAGTGCCGCCTTGCCCGTGTCGCCTGAGGTGGCAACCAGTATGCAGGCATCCTCACGGCTTTCGGTCATTTTCAGTGCCTCGGACAGTGCAAGAGGCATAAACTGCAGTGCCATATCCTTAAATGCACAGGTAGGACCATGCCATAATTCAAGGAAATTGAGCTCGCCCGCGGACACTACGGGAGCAGGATGCTCGCCGAAGGACTCACGGCTGTACGCCTTTTTGCATATATCACCCAGATTATTGTAATCGTCCAGGAACAGACCCAGCACCTTTTCGGCGCGCTGAGTATAGTCCAGCGGACAAAGAGAAGAAATAAAATCGATGTCGATTTTCGGTATTTCGCAGGGCATATACAGACCGCCGTCGGAGGCTATACCCTTCTTGATGACCTGTGCGGCGGTAAGATTGTCGTTTTCGCCGCGTGTACTTTGATAAAACATTTTTATTTTACTCCTGTCAATGGTTGTTGTTTTCGTTTACGTAAAATGCGTCCTTAATGTGGTTGATTTCAGGGAAAAACGGTTTTTTTATGACCTCGACAACATCAAAGCGGTACTTTCTGTAAGGCAGAAAGCTTTCGCGCATGTACTGACGCGCGGATTTTATGATAAAGCTCTGTTTTTTCGGAGTCACGCTTTCGGCGGGAGTGCCGTACAGACGTGCGCTTTTTTGGGTTTTGGAGCGTACCTCAACAAAGACCAGTGTATCGCCCTTTGAAGCCACAATATCGATTTCGCCGAAGCCAGTATAAAAGTTGGTGTCGTGTATGCGGTAGCCGTGCAGTATAAGATAAATTCTCACAAATCCTTCGGCACGGTTGCCGTCGGCGCGCCTACTCATCTGAGCCGTGAAGCTTTTTGAGAAAGCTTTTGCGGTGCAGTGGGGTGGCGCCGTATTTTATAATGGCATCATAGTGTGCTTTGGTGGGATAGCCCTTATGACCTGCAAGACCGTACTCGGGATATATTTTATCCATTTCCATACAGTATCGGTCGCGTGTTACCTTGGCAAGCACGGATGCCGCCGCAATACAGGGAAGCTTTCTGTCGCCCCCCACAACCGCCTTTGCAGGCTGTTCAAAGCCTCGCAGAGTGTTACCGTCCACAAAAAGATACTCCGGCTTTACACTCATGTTTTCCACCGCGCGCTTCATGGCAAGCATAGCGGCATTAAGAATGTTTATACTGTCTATTTCTTCGGGGGTGCACATACCGATACCGTAGGACACGGCATCGCGTATTATTATGTCGTAAAGCTTTTCGCGCTTTTTTTCGGTAAGCTTTTTGGAATCGTCCAATCCCTCGGGCACATATCCCTCGGGCAGTATCACCGCCGCGGCATAAACACTTCCGAAAAGAGGGCCTCTGCCCGCCTCGTCAAGACCTGCAACAAGGGTCACGCCCTGCGGAGTCAGTTCGTTTTGAAGCTGAAAATCCATGGTTTGTCCTTTTCAAATGCGGATTACGCATTTGAAAATCAGCAATTCGCAATGCGCAATTCGCAATTTCGGTTGATTTTGCTTCGCAAAATCTCCAAAATAAATATAAATATTAAGTTTTATATTTGTTCCGTCTGTTATTTCAAGTAAAAAGCATTTTTATTTAATATTATTTTTCGCTTTTGCGAAAAATTTCCTTAATTGCGCATTGCGAATTGGGCATTGCGAATTGCAGAGCGAAGCGCATTACGAATTGCGAATTATAAGATATCCAGCGTTATTCTGCCTATCTTTCCGCCTCTGAGCTCGTCCAGAATGGTGATACAGCAACGGTCGTAGTCCACCTCACCGCCCGACACCAGAAAGCCTCTTTTTCTGCCGATGGCTTCAAGAAGCTCCACGGGGGTCATGTCAACATCGCTCAGCTTATATCTTTCCGCCAGCTTTGCGGGATATCTTTCGCGCAGGCGCTCAAGAAGTGCGATGGTTATATCGTCAAGGTACAGTACGTCGTCCTTGATTGCACCTGTTATTGCAAGGTTTTCCGCAACGGTGCGGTCGTCGAATTTGGGCCACAGTACACCCGGCATGTCAAGCAGCTCGATGCCGATATTGGTCTTGACCCACTGCTTTTGCAGAGTGACACCGGGGCGGTCCTCAACCGCCGCCTTTTTAAAACCGCAAAGGCGGTTTATAAGGGAGCTTTTTCCAACATTGGGTATGCCCAGAATCATAGCCTTGACGGCTCTTCCGCTCATGCCCTTCGAATCGTATCTTTCCAGCTTTTCGTGCAGTACCTCGCGTATTTTCGGCTCGATGTCACCCAGTCCGTGACCGCTGATGCAGTCGGTGACTATAACGCCCTGCCCCTCTTCCTCCATGCGCCTTTTGAAGCGCGCCGTCATATCGGGGTCGGCAAGCGAGGATTTATTGAGAAGCGACACCATGGGCTTTGTGCCCACAAGCCTTTTAATCTCGGGGTTTTTACTGCTTTTGGGGATGCGCGCATCCAGAAGCTCGATAACTATATCAACATTTGAAAGGTTTTCACTTATCATACGGCGGGTTTTCGCCATATGACCGGGAAACCACTGTATATTCTGACCCGGCATTTTACACCTATCGTTCTACCGGCAGTACTTTGCCGAATTTATTTACGGGCGTTACTCTGAAAAGCACCTTGCCCATGAGATTTCTTGTGTCAATGGCGCCGAAGGAACGGCTGTCACGGGAGTTGTTGCGGTTGTCACCCATAACAAAAACTCTGCCTTTTTCAACGGTGTAGGGGAACTGGATTATACCCGAGCGCATCTGCTTGCCCTCGATGTAGTTAACGTACGGCTCGTCAAGAGGCTCGCCGTCCACCGTGACCGTCCACGTATTAAAATCTATATCCACCGTCTGACCCTCGGTGGCGATAACTCTCTTTATGAGAGGTGCGTTGTAATCGTCCTCAATAGCCTGAAAAACGACAATGTCGCCCCTTTTTGCGGGAAGTAAGCCCGAAATCACCAGCGAATCACGGTGCTCCAGTGTTTTCATCATGCTCTCGCCGTCCACTGCAACAATGCGCAAAACAAAGGTAAACAGAAGCACTACTGCAACAAGCGCCGTAACAAAGGTCTCAACCCAGTCGTACAGTTCTTCGGTGAAGCTGTTTTTCTTTTTTTCTTTTTTGGCTTTTGTCATATTACCTCCAGAAAAACACATATCGGTATTTCCGCTGCGCAGAAATACCGATATCCGAACACAAATTATATGCGTTCCTTAACTTTTGCGGCTTTACCGGAAAGTCCGCGCAGATAGTAAAGCTTCGCCCTGCGGATTTTACCCTGTCTTACGATCTCAACCTTATCGACATTGGGCGAATGAACAGGGAAAGTTTTTTCAACGCCTACGCCGTAGGAAATACGTCTTACGGTGAAGGTTTCGGAGATGCCGCCGTTTTTCTTAGCGATAACGGTGCCTTCGAAAATCTGAATTCTTTCTCTTGTACCCTCCTTGATTCTGTTGTGAACCTTAACGGTGTCACCAACGTTGATTACGGGTACCTCCTGTTTGAGTTGCTCGTTTGTAAAAGCTTTAATAAGATCCATAAAGCTCCTCCTTCCTTTTTTAGGAAAGCCGGAAGCGTTCATGCCCGGCAACGGCAGCGGACCGCTCCTTTTTTCATAAATAAAAATATTGTTTATGAATGGGCACACTGTGCCCTGTATACATAACGGGAATATTATACCACGCAGACCTGCGATATTCAAGAGAAAACCAAAAAATTTACAATAATTTAATTTTTGAGCATGCACTGCATTCTCATATCGGTGCCCTTGAACTGATAAACGGTGAATTCACCCAGAAAACGGCTGGTCATACGGCGCTCGTAGCGCTTTTCCAGCTCCGAGGGGGAAAGGTTGGTGCTGATTATCATGGGCAGGCAGTTGAGAATACGGGTGTTGACTATATTATAAAGGAAGCTGAGGTTCACTCTGTTGACGTACTCCGCACCCAGATCGTCAATTATGAGAAGGTCACTTGTCAGGTATTTGTCAAGGTCATCGTCCTCGCTGTTGCGGTCAAAATGCTCCCTTTCAAGCTTCATCATCATGTTGGGCGCCGTGTCGTATACCACCGAATAGCCTTTATCTATAACGGTTTTGGCGATAGCGGAGGAAATGTGGGTCTTGCCAAGCCCCGTATCGCCCGCAAAAAACAACGACGGACTTTTTTCGGGGTCAAAATTTTCGGCATACTTTTTTGCATCATTATATATAGTGCTCATGGTGCTTCTCACCTCGGGGGAGGTGTACACATTCAGCGAGAAATTGTCAAAGGACTGGGTGGTGATAAGCTTGTACATGCCCGACGTTTTGTAGCTTTCCAGAGCCAGCTGACGTTTTGCGCAGGTACACAGATTTATGCCGTCATAGCCTGTGTCACGGCATTTGTCGCACTCGTACACCACGTCGGTGTAATTTTCGGGGTAGCCGTTTTCCTTAAGAAGTGTACCGCGTGCGCTGAGAAGGTCGTCGTAGTTCTTTTTCAAAACGGCAAGACGCTGTTCAAGTCCGTCCCTGCCCATGCCCGCCTCCTTGAGAATGTTGAGAGGCAAAAGGGATATTTCGCCGTCCAGCTTTGCCAGAAGCGGTATTTTTTTATAAAGCTCCTGCTTTTTTTCTTCCGCACGGTTGTAGGCGTCCTCTGCTTTTTTGTTGTAGGACTCCATTATTCTGCGGAAGGCTTCGCGCTCATATGCCAAAAAATCACTCCCTTTCCAATATCATGGTGTCAAGGCTTTCAAATGCCCTTTCCATAAGTCCCTGTCTGTCAAGACGGCTTTCCTGCTCCAGTATTTTTTCAAGCTCGGGGCGGGTCTTGGGGTGACGGGGAGTAAACACGGTACAGCAGTCCTCATACGGCAGTACCGAGGTCTCAAAGGTGTCTATTTTACGTGCTATGCGGACTATATCTTCCTTATCAAATGCTATAAGGGGGCGCAGTACGGGAAGCTTTATGGGCTGTTGGGTAACGCCCAGTGCATACATGGTCTGGCTGGCAACCTGACCGAGACTTTCACCGGTAATAAGCGATGCGCACTTGTTCCGGCGGGCAACCCTTTCGGCAAGCTCCATCATGAAACGTCGCAGAAGGAGAGTGAAATATTCCTCATCGCAGTTGTCGCGGATGGCTTCCTGTATCTCGGTAAGTGAAATTATGTTGAACTTCATGCTGTCGGTGTAAACGCACAGTTTTTTCGCAAGCTCGATTACCTTATTGCGTGCACGCTCGGAGGTGTAGGGATAGCTTTCAAAGTGAAGTGCCTGAACATCCACACCGCGCTTTGCCATCATGTAACCCGCAACCGGGCTGTCTATACCGCCCGAAAGAAGTAACATTCCGCGTCCCGAGGAGCTTTTGGGCATACCGCCCACACCCTCGACCGAGCCTGCATGAATATACGCACAGCGGTCGCGGATTTCTATCATAACGGTGATTTCGGGATTGACCACATCCACTCTTACGTCGGGACACATTTCGCTGAGCTCTCCGCCCACCGTCTTCATAAGGTCAACAGAGGTGTAGGGGAATTTTTTGTCACAGCGCTTGGCGTCTGCCTTGAAGCTTTTGTATTTATTTATCTCGGCGGGCATATATTGCTTTGCCACGCGGATGATATCCTCCAGATTTTTCTCGGCGCAGTAGGCGATACACAACGAAACTATGCCGAAAATGGTGCTCACTCTTTCAAAAGCGGGCTCGATAAGACTGTCGTCGTCCTCGTTGCCGATGGGGGTGACGTACACGGTGGACTGCATGGAAACCACCTCGAACTTACCTAAATCCTTAAGACGTCCCCTTATCTGATTAAGCAGAAGCTTTTCAAAATAATTGCGGTTAAGTCCCTTTAAAATCAGCTCTCCGTATTTGAGCAGAATACATCTCATAAGTATTTATATTCCTTCCGATAGTATTTTTATAAATTTCAGCGTACCTTCTGAAGCCTTTTCATGCCGTTTTTCACAGCCGATACAAATTCATCCGCCTGGTCGCGCGTGTTGTAGGTCGAAAGGCTGATGCGCAATGTAAAATCGGCATTTTTATCCGCACCGAAGGCGGTGAGAACTCCGCTTTTTCCCTTTTTGGAGGAGCATGCCGACCCGCTGGAGACGTAAATTCCGAACTCCGACAGGTGGTGAAGCATGACCTCGCTTCTTACCCCCTCAAATGCCGCACTGATTATATTGGGCGCGGGATTTTCGGGCAAATTAAAGCTTACACCCTCAATCTCCGACAGCTTTTCAATGATATATTTACGTAAATCCGCCATTTTCTCTGTATCCGCGGACAGCGTTTTATTAAAATGCTCCGCCGCCGCACCGAATGCCGACAGGGAAATAAGATTTTCTGTTCCGCTTCTCAAGCCGTTTTCCTGACCGCCGCCCATCAGCTGAGGCAGTATGCGAACACCCTTTTTCTTATAAAGCGCACCCACACCCTTGGGGGCATGCACCTTATGAGCCGAAACCGAGATAAGGTCGGCGTCGGGTATTTCACGGCTTTTCAGATAGCCCTGCACAAAATCACAGTGAATAAGTGCCTCGGGAGCCAGCTTTCTGATGATGGGATAAAGGTTATTTACTCCGTAAACCGCACCCGTTTCGTTATTTGTATGCATGATTGACACCAGAACGGTTTTGTCGTTGAGAGCTTCACGAAGCTCATCGGTGTATATTTTTCCGCCGACAGTGGAAAGATAAATCACCTCAAAGCCCTGTTCGCTCAGCTTTTTCATGGGCTCGGACACCGAGGGATGCTCGGAATTTGTGGTTATAATGCGGTTGCCGCGGCGTATTTTCGCCATCGCCCCGCCGATAATTGCAAGATTATTGGCTTCGGTACCGCAGGAGGTGAAAATTATCTCCTCCTTGGTACATTTAAGTGTGGCGGCAATCTTTTTGCGTGCCGAAGTGACAAGCTGTTCCGCTTCAAAGCCCCGCGCGTGAAGTGATGAGGGGTTGCCGTAAACATCAAGATTATTTATTATGTCCTGCTTTGCCGCCTCGCACAGCGGTGTGGTGGCGCTGTTATCAAAATATATTTCCATGTCATTTTACTTTCTTTTACTGTGATTTTTATATTATATAATAAATCCGCAAAAAAATCAAGACCCATGCACAATTCGCAACTGATGAAGAAAACTGCGGGAGAAGAGCGCGGTTTTTCGTAAATACTGTACAACTTTTTTGCAGTTATGCACATTGTGTGTTTTTATGCATAAATTTCGTAAACATACTGAATAATTATTCAAATTGACTATTGACATTTTTGCCGTTTTGTATTATAATATTGTACAATGTGAAAAATAGGCAAATTTCGGCATTGAATAAACCGCATGAGCCTTAGATTTTGGAGTTTATTATGTACAAGGTATTCATCGACGGCAAGGAAGGAACCACGGGGCTTAAAATTTTCGAACGGTTCTCCCTGCGTAACGACATTGAAATATTGGAAATAAGCGAGGAAAAGAGAAAGGACCCTCAGGAAAGAGCAAAATTCATAAACGCTTCCGACATTACTTTTCTCTGTCTGCCCGACGCGGCGTCCGTTGAGTCGGTGTCGCTGTGCACCAATCCCGCCACCAGAATAATCGATGCCTCCACCGCACACCGCACCAATCCCGACTGGGCATACGGCTTTGCGGAGCTGGGCAAAGCTTTCAGAGACAAGATAGCAAACGGCAAGCGCATTGCGGTGCCGGGCTGTCACGCAAGCGGCTTCAATTCGCTGGTATATCCCCTGGTCGAAAGCGGTATGATGCCCAAGGATTATCCGGTCACCTGTTTTTCTCTTACGGGATACAGCGGCGGCGGAAAAAAGATGATAGCTCAGTACGAGGATGAAAACCGCTCGGGTGAGTTTGACAGTCCCCGTCAGTACGGTGTAAGCCAGACCCACAAGCACATTCCCGAAATGAAATACATACCCTCTCTTGACAATGCACCCATATTTCTGCCCACCGTATGCGATTTTTACAGCGGTATGCAGGTAAGCATTCCTCTGTTCACCTCAATGCTCAAGGGAAAGCCCACTCTGCAGAACATTTACGAAATGTTCGCACAAAAATACGACGGTCAGAAAATGGTCAAGGTCCGACCCATCGTCAGTGAAGGACTTATTCCCTCCAACAACATGACAGGCAGAGATGATATGGAAATCATCATCACGGGCAATGACGACAGAGTGGTAGTGATAAGCCAGTTTGATAACTTAGGCAAGGGCGCTTCGGGCGCGGCAATGCAGTGCATGAATATAATGCTGGGGCTGGACGAAGGCTTCACGCTGACAGTGGGAGAATAAATCAAAATTAGCAATGCTGTTTTCCGTAAGCTTAATAAAAAACGTGCCAAGCCGAGTAAAATCGGAAAAGGCGAAAGGCCTAACGCAGCATTTTTCGATTTTGAGAAGGTTTGTAAAGAAAGGCGATAAATCATGGTAAAAGTAATTCAAGGCGGTGTCTGTGCCGCAAAAGGATTTAAAGCAGGCGGTATCCATTGCGGTATCCGTAAGAATAAGACTAAAAAGGACATTGCTCTTATTGTGAGCGAGGTCAAGGCAAATGCGGCAAGCGTTTATACAAAAAATCTTGTAAAGGGCGCGCCGATATATGTGACAAAAGAAAACATTGCCGACGGCAAGGCGCAGGCGGTCATATGCAACAGCGGCAACGCCAACACCTGCAATGCCAACGGCATTGAAATAGCAAAGGCTATGTGCGAGCTGGTTGAAAAGCACACGGGAATAAAGGCAAGTGACGTTATTGTCGCTTCCACCGGTGTTATCGGTCAGCCTCTTGATATAGTTCCCATCGCCGAGGGTATGGACGCGCTTTGTGCTTCACTGGGTGATAACAGCCGTGACGCAGCTGAGGGTATTATGACTACCGACACACTGCTTAAGGAAATTGCAGTGGAGTTTGAAATTGACGGCAAGGTATGCCGTATGGGCGGTATAGCAAAGGGAAGCGGTATGATTCATCCCAATCTTGCCACCATGCTGGTGTTCATCACCACCGACGCGGCGATAGCTCCCGATATGCTTCAGAAAGCGTTGTCCGAGGACATTACCGACAGCTTCAACATGGTATCCATCGACGGCGACACCTCCACCAATGACATGGTTTCCATCATGGCAAACGGCATGGCGGGCAACAATGAAATAACAGCCGAGGGCGCAAGCTTTAATGCATTCAGGCAAGCTTTGAGCGAGGTCACCCAGTATCTTTGCAAAATGATTGCAAAGGACGGCGAGGGTGCAACAAAAATGCTGGAATGCAAGGTCAGCGGTGCAAAGGATAAAGCCACCGCAAGAACGGTTGCGAAATCGGTTGTATGCTCCAGCCTTCTCAAGGCGGCGATGTTCGGTGCGGACGCCAACTGGGGACGTGTGCTGTGCGCGGTAGGTTACAGCGGTGCGGACATCGATATTCACAAGGTGGACGTAGACTTTGTTTCATCGGCAGGCAAGGTTGAGGTTTGCAGAAACGGAGCAGGCATCGAGTTTTCGGAAGAGGTTGCCAAAAAGGTTCTGAGCGAAAACGAAATTTACATAAACATCTCTCTCAACAGCGGTGACGCATTTGCCGTTGCGCGCGGTTGCGACCTGACGTATGATTACGTTAAGATAAACGGAGATTATCGTACCTGATTCGCAATTAATTAAGGAAAATTTTGCTGTGCAAAACTAATTATTAATCCGCGCAACGACATTGCGTTAACACAGTGTCACGCGGTCAAACCAACTACAAACTACAAAACAAGCCAAACCGAGTAAAATCGGAAAAGGCAAGGCTTGCACTGACGAGAACGAGGGAGTGTACTAAACGTACTCGACCAAGTTCGAGGATGTGCGTAACGCAGCATTTTTCGATTTTAAGAAGGTTTGTAAGTTATTATTTTATATCAACATCAATAATACATCAAAGAGGAATCAACATGGAATTAACCAATGCACAAAGAGCCCAGGTGCTCATACACGCACTGCCCTACATACAGTCCTACACCGATAAGGTAGTGGTGGTAAAATACGGCGGAAACGCTATGATAAACGAGGAACTCAAGAATGCCGTTATGGGCGATCTGGTACTGCTGTCACTGATAGGTGTCAAGGTTGTACTGGTACACGGCGGCGGACCCGAAATCACCGAAATGATGGAAAAGGTGGGCAAAAAGAGCGAGTTTAAGAACGGACTGCGCGTTACCGATGCCGAAACCGCTCAGATTGTGCAGATGGTTCTGGCGGGTAAAATCAACAAGAGTCTTGTAACGCTGATGGGCAATATCGGCGGAAAGGCAATCGGTCTGTGCGGTATGGACGGACAGATGATCGAAGCCGAAATGCTCAATCCCGAGCTGGGCTATGTGGGCGAAATAAAGAACATCAACCCCGAGCCCATAAATGACCTTTTGCAAAAGGGTTACATTCCGATAATCTCCACCGTGGGCTTTGACAAAGAGGGCAATATCTACAACATAAACGCCGACACTGCGGCGGCGCGTATAGCGGCGGCGCTGGACGCGGAAAGCCTTATCTCCATGACCGACATAAGCGGTATAATGCGCGACAAGGACGACCCCTCCACTCTCATTTCACAGATTAAAGCGGAAGAAGTACCCGCTCTTATCGAAAGCGGAGTTATCTCGGGCGGTATGATACCCAAGGCACAGTGCTGTGTCAGTGCCATAGAGGGCGGTGTAAAAAAGGTATTTATTATCGACGGACGCATTCCCCACGCAATACTTATCGAAACCCTTACAAACGAGGGTATCGGAACAATGTTTATATAATTAAGACATAATCAAGAGGTCACTATGAACACTACAAAAAATCTGGACAAAGAATATATCGCCGCCTCCTACGGACGGTTTGACGTGCTTTTTGAAAAGGGCGAGGGCTCATTGCTGTTTGACGAAAACGGCAAGCGGTACATCGACCTTGGAAGCGGTATTGCCGTTAATACCTTCGGTCTGTGCGACAAGGTGTGGCAATCCGCGGTAAGCGAACAAGCCTCAAAGCTTCAGCACGTATCTAACCTTTACTATACCTCTCCCATGGCTCAGCTTGCACAAATGCTGTGTGAAAAGACAGGTATGAAAAAGGTATTTTTCTCCAATTCCGGCGCAGAGGCAAACGAGTGCGCCATTAAATGTGCAAGAAAGTATTCCTTCGACAAATACGGCGAGGGAAGAAATGTTATTATTACCTTAAAACAAAGCTTCCACGGAAGAACTATAACCACTCTCTCCGCCACCGGTCAGGACACCTTCCACACTACGTTTGGTCCTTTCACCGATGGCTTCCGTTATGCCGAGCCGAATGACATAGAGGACATGAAAGCTCTTGTCGACGACAAGGTGTGCGGAATCATGATAGAGCTTATCCAGGGCGAAGGCGGAGTGAATGTGTTAAAGCCCGACTACGTCAAACAGCTTGAAGCGCTGTGCCGTGAAAAGGACATTATGCTGATAATCGACGAGGTACAGACGGGCAACGGTCGTACAGGTGCGCTGTACTGCTACATGAACTACGGCATCTCCCCCGACATTGTTTCCACCGCAAAGGGACTTGCGGGCGGGCTCCCCATGGGCGCAACCATGATGGGCGAAAAAACAAAGGACACCATTACCGCAGGCTCTCACGGCTCCACATTCGGCGGAAACCCCGTTTGTGCGGCAGGTGCGTGCAGTATCATCAGCCGTATTGACGATAAGCTGATGGCGGACGTCAAGCGCAAGAGTGAATATATCATAAACGCACTCTCGGGCGCAAAGGGTGTAAAGAGCATCACGGGTCTGGGCTTTATGCTGGGTGTTGAAACCGAAAAGCCCGCAAAGGACGTTGTTGTAAAATGCATTGAAAGAGGCGTTGTTCCGCTGACCGCCAAAAACAAGGTCAGACTTCTGCCTGCACTCAACATTCCCGACGAGCTTCTCACCGAAGCAATTACCGTTTTAAAACAAGTAATCGAAGAATAACCGAAAGGACTTGATATAAATGAACCATCTTTTAAAGCTTTCGGACCTTACGTCCGAAGAGATATTTGAAATTCTCGACCTTGCCGATAAATTAAAGGCAGAACGCAAGGCAGGAATTGAGCACCCCATTCTCAAGGGCAAAACCTTAGGCATGATATTCCAGAAATCCTCCACCCGTACCCGTGTTTCCTTTGAAGCGGGTATGTATCAGCTGGGCGGTTCGGCGCTGTTCTTAAGCTCCAACGACCTGCAGATTGGCAGAGGCGAGCCTATAAAGGACACCGCCCGTGTGCTTTCACGTTATCTGGACGGAATTATGATACGAACCTACAAGCAGAGCGACGTTGAGGAGCTTGCCGAGTACGGTTCTATCCCGATTATAAACGGTCTGACCGACTACGCTCATCCCTGTCAGGTGCTTGCCGACCTTATGACCATACGTGAGTACAAAAAAGAGCTTAAGGGTCTTAAAATGTGCTTTATCGGCGACGGCAACAACATGGCAAATTCCCTTATCGTGGGCGGTATAAAAGCAGGTATGGAAGTCGCCATCGCTTGCCCCGCAGAGTACAAGCCCGATGCCGACATTATGAAATGGGCGAGCGAAAACGGCAAATTCATCTGCACCGAGTGCATAAAGACCGCGAGCGAAAACGCCGACGTGCTGTACACTGATGTATGGGCATCCATGGGTCAGGAGGGCGAGGCTGAAAAGCGTAAAAAGGACTTTGCAGGCTATCAGATTAACGACACCGTTATGAGCTATGCCAAGGCGGACGCAATGGTGCTTCACTGTCTGCCCGCGCACAGAGGCGAGGAAATCACCGCCGAGGTGCTGGAGGCTCATCCCGAGATATTTGACGAAGCGGAAAACAGACTGCATGCGCAGAAAGCCGTGCTGGTTAAGCTGATGAAATAAACCGCAAAAAGGACAATAAACAAAAAACAGTAAAAATTTAATTTCCGACTCTGTCGGAAAGTGCGGAGTATAAATTATATGAAGAAAAAATATCTGGTTTTGGCAAACGGCAAAATTTTTGAGGGCGTAAGCTTCGGATATGACGGCGAGGCTTGCGGCGAGATAGTATTTAACACCGCCGCAGTGGGCTACACCGAGGCGCTCACCGACCCCTCTTATTACGGACAGATTCTCATTCAGACCTTCCCCCTTATCGGCAACTCGGGCATGAATACCGAGGATTTTGAAAGTGAATCACCCCGACTTTTCGGTTACGTAGTGCGCGAGTACTGCGATGAGCCATCCAACTTCCGCAGTGAAATGACGGTGGATGAATTCCTCAAAAAGAACAAAATCCCCGGAATAAGCGGTATAGATACCCGCGAGCTTACCGAAATCATACGTGACAGCGGTGTTATGAACGCCTGCATCACAGATGAAGTGACAAACCAAACCATGCAGACGCTCAACGATTTTTCCATTGTCAAGGCTCTTGAAAGCACCGCCGCAAAAAAGACGGTGTACCCTGCTGAGGGCGAGGAAAAATTCAACGTTGTAATGATAGATTACGGCGCGCTTAAAAGCACAATAAAGCAGTTCACCTCCAAGGGCTGCAAAATAACGGCTCTGCCCTACACCGCGTCGGCAGACGAGGTGCTGGCGCTTAATCCCGACGGTATAATTCTCTCCCAGGGTGCAGGCGACCCTGCCGAAAACGCCGCTTGTATAGAAACCGTCAAGGCACTGGCAGGCAAAAAGCCCATTTTCGGTATCGGTCTGGGTCACCAGATTTTCGCCCTTGCCATGGGCGCAAAAACCGAAAAAATGCTTTTCGGCCATCACGGCGCAAGTCAGCCCGTAAAATGTATTGAGTGCGGCAAGGTGCTCATAACCTCCCAGAATCACGGCTACACTGTGGTAAACGACACGCTTCCCAAGGACGCTGTCGTCACCCACTTCAACGTAAACGATGCCACTGTCGAGGGTGTGAAATATCCCGCTCTTGGCGCGTTCACACTGCAATTCAACATGGACGCATCGGATAAATTCTGCAAAATGATGGAGGAAAAAGCATGCCACTGAATACTAATATCAAAAAAGTTCTTGTAATCGGTTCGGGTCCTATTGTCATCGGTCAGGCGGCTGAATTTGACTACGCGGGCGCACAGGCGTGCCGTGTCCTCAAGCAGGCAGGACTCAATGTTGTTCTGGTAAACTCCAACCCTGCCACCATTATGACAGACAAGGCGCTGGCAGATGAAATTTATCTGGAGCCCCTCACCGAAGAAACCATCAAGAGAATTATCATAAAGGAACGCCCCGACAGTCTTCTTGCCTCTCTGGGCGGTCAGACAGGTCTTACGCTTGCCATGCAGCTTTCAAAATGCGGTTTTCTGGACCGCATGGGCGTAAAGCTTCTGGGTACCAACGCAGAGGCTATTGACAAGGCTGAGGACCGTCAGATGTTCCGCGACACCATGCAGAAAATCAATCAGCCCTGCATTCCCTCGGACATCGCCAACGACGTGGAAACCGCAGTTGAAATTGCCGACAGAATCGGCTATCCCGTAATCATCCGACCCGCTTTCACTCTGGGCGGTGCGGGCGGCGGTGTGGCTTACACCAAGGACGAGCTCATTACCGTTGCCTCCAACGGTCTGATGCTTTCTCCTATTACCCAGGTACTGGTTGAAAGATACATCTACGGCTGGAAAGAAATAGAGTTTGAGGTAATGCGCGACGCGGCAGGCAACTCCATCGCGGTGTGCTCCATGGAAAACGTTGACCCCGTCGGCGTTCACACAGGTGACAGTATAGTTGTTGCACCCGCCATGACACTGGCGCTTAAGGAATATCAGATGCTGAGAAACGCATCTCTCGACATTATAAACGAATTGGGCATTGAGGGCGGATGTAACTGTCAGTTTGCGCTCAACCCCGACAGCTTTGAATATGCCGTTATTGAGGTTAACCCCCGTGTTTCCCGTTCATCGGCACTGGCTTCCAAGGCTACGGGCTACCCCATTGCAAAGGTAACCACCAAAATCGCTCTGGGCTACACCCTGGACGAAATAAAGAACGACATCACCGGCACCACCTGGGCTTGCTTTGAGCCTACCGTGGACTATACCGTTATAAAATTCCCCAAATGGCCCTTTGACAAATTCGTAAATGCCTCCAGAAAGCTGGGCACTCAGATGAAAGCGACGGGCGAGGTAATGTCCATCGGACAGAGCTTCGAGGCGGCACTCATGAAAGCCGTACGCGGTGCGGAAATTTCTCTTGACACCCTCAACATGAAGGCTCTGGACGAGGTTGAGGACATCGAAAAGAAGCTTCACGATGTGGACGACGTAAGAATCTTCACTGTTTACAAAGCGCTTCAGCGCGGAGTTTCGGTGGACACCATAAACAGCATCACCTGCATCGACAAGTGGTTTATCCGCAAGATAAAGAACCTTGTTGACTACGAAAACGCTCTTAAAGAGGGTAAGCTGGACGACGCCCTCTACATGAAGGGCAAGAAAATGGGCTACACCGACGCGGCTATAAAGCGTCTGTCGGGCTGTGACATCAAAAATCCCCTTTACGCTTCTTACAAAACGGTTGACACCTGTGCGGGCGAGTACAAGGCGATGACACCCTATTTCTACTCCTCCTACGACAGCCGTAACGAGGCGCTTGACCACCTTACAGGCACAAAGGAACGCATTATCGTTCTGGGCTCGGGTCCCATACGTATCGGTCAGGGTATCGAGTTCGACTATTCCTCCGTTCACTGCGTATGGGCGCTGAAAAAGCTGGGCTACGAGGTTATTATCATAAACAACAACCCCGAAACCGTTTCCACCGACTTTGACACTGCCGACCGTCTGTACTTTGAGCCTCTTACCCCCGAGGATGTTATGAACATCATACGCATCGAAAAGCCTATCGGCGTTGTTGTAGCATTCGGCGGACAGACAGCTATAAAGCTTACCAAATTCTTAGACGAAAACAACATCACCATTCTGGGCACCTCTGCCGAGGGCATTGACATTGCCGAGGACCGCGAGCGCTTTGACGCACTGCTTGAGCAGTTCAACATCAAGCGTCCCAAGGGTCTGGGTGTCATGACCATGGGGCAGGCAAAAGAGGCAGCTAACAAGCTGGGCTACCCCGTACTTCTGCGTCCCTCCTACGTTATCGGCGGTCAGAACATGACTATCGCCTACAACGACGGCGACGTTGAGCAGTACATGGAAATCATTCTGTCCCAGAAAATAGAAAACCCCGTACTTGTCGACAAGTACATGATGGGCTGTGAATTAGAGGTAGACGTTATCTCGGACGGCAAGGACGTGCTTATCCCGGGTATCATGCAGCACGTTGAACGCGCCGGCGTTCACAGCGGCGACTCCATCGCCGTTTATCCCCCTTACAGCATCAACGACAAGCTGACCAGCCAGGTTATCGAGTCCTCCGAAAAGCTGGCGCTTGCCATGGGTACAAAGGGTCTTGTAAACATCCAGTACCTTATATACGAAAACGAGCTTTACGTAATCGAGGTTAACCCCAGAGCCTCCCGTACCATTCCTTACATCAGTAAGGTTACGGGCGTTCCCATGGTAGACCTGGCGACCAAAATAATGGTAGGTCAGTCGCTTAAATCTTTGGGCTACGGCACGGGTCTTTACAAAACACCGCCTTACTTCTCGGTTAAGGTGCCTGTATTCTCATTTGAAAAGCTCAACGACGTAAACTCCGCACTCGGTCCGGAAATGAAGTCCACAGGCGAAGTTCTGGGTATCGGTAAAACGCTGGAGGAGGCTCTGTTCAAGGGTCTTGTTTCGGCAGGCTTCACCGTTTCCCACACTCAGGACCCCAACCGCCGCGGCGTGCTTATAAGCGTAAGCAAGCAGGACCAGCTTGAAATCGTAAAGCTTGCAAAGAAGCTTGACGATTTAGGTCTTAAGATTTATGCCACCGAGGGTACGGCGCAAGCCATCTCCGCGCTGGATATCGACGTTGAAATTGTGGATAAGTTAAGCCACAGCGACGCCATGATTGACCTTCTGGAAAGCGGAAAGATTATTTACACCATCTACACCGGTGCAAAGAAAAAGTCCTCTATCGACGACTACATCCGTCTGCACCGCCGTGCTTTACAGCTGTCGGTTGCCTGCATCACCTCTCTGGATACGGCAAACGCGCTGGCTGATATTCTGCTTGGCAGATTTACCCAGAACAACACCGAGCTTGTCAACATCAACAACCTACGTACCGCGAGAAAGAAGCTCAATTTCTCCAAAATGCAGGGTACAGGAAACGACTATATCGTGCTCAATAATATGGATGACGATATTTCCTGCCCCGAATCCCTTGCGGTTACCTTCACCAACCGCCATTACAGCATAGGCGCCGACGGACTCATCCTCATCGAGCGCAGCAACCTTGCAGATGCTAAGATGCGTATGTTCAACATCGACGGCAGTGAGGGCAAAATGGCAGGCAATGCAATCCGCTGTGTGGGTAAGTATCTGTATGACAACGGCATTGTTCCCAAGGAAACCATGACTATCGAAACCCCCGGCGGAATAAGAGAATTAAAGCTTTACATCATGAACTCCGCCGTAAGCTCGGTTGAGGTCAACATGGGCAAAGCAAGCCTCAACCCTAAAGATGTACCCGTAAAGCTGGAGGGCGACAGCGTTCTCAGCCGTCACGTCAACATCATGGGCGGTGACTACAACATCAACTGCGTTTCGGTAGGAAATCCTCACTGCGTAATCTTCTGCGACAGAGTGGATAACGTGGACGTTGCAAAATTAGGTCCCATGTTTGAAAGCGCGGGCATATTCCCCGAGGGCGTGAACACCGAGTTTGTCCGTATTGTCAACAAAAACACCCTTAAAATGCGCGTATGGGAGCGTGGCAACGGCGAAACCGCCGCTTGCGGTACAGGCGCTTGCGCGGCAGTTATCGCGGCTGTGGAAAACGGTCTGTGCAGTAAGGGCGAAGACATCACCGTCAAATTAAAGGGCGGCGACCTTATTGTCAACTACACCGACGAAGCTGTTCTTCTCACGGGAAGCACGGCACTCATCTATGAGGGTGTAATCCAATACTGATGCTGAAATACAAAATAATGGGTGGAGAAATCCACCCATTATTTAAAGATTAAAAGGGTTTTTATGAAACAGAAAACACAATTCAAGGGCGTTTTCATGCTGTGTCTGACCGCCATAATATGGGGCTCCGCCTTTGTGGCGCAAAGTGTGGGTATGGAAAGCGTGCAGAGCTTCACCTTCGGCGGAATACGTACACTTCTTGGTGCTTTGGTGCTGATCCCCTTTATTCTCGTGCGCGACAGCTTTGCACCAAAAGAAAGTGCCGAAATTAAAAGAGCAACCAACATTAAAACGCTGAAATACGGCATTATACTGGGTCTGATTTTCTGCCTCGCCACAAACTTTCAGCAGTTTGCTTTCACCTTTCCCGACGCATCCCCGGGAAAAATAGCTTTCATTACCGCCGTGTACATGTTCCTGGTTCCGCTTTTGGGGCTTATTTTCCTCAGAAAAAAAGTGTCGGTTATCACCTGGGTTTGTGTGGCACTGGGCTTTATCGGGCTGTATCTTCTGTGCGTAATGCCGGGAGATATTTCTTCGGTGAGCATGGGCGATATTCTGACTTTTATATGCAGTATATTCTTTGCCGTACACATACTTGCTGTTGAAAAATTTGCAAAAGAGGTGGACGGCGTAAAGCTGAGCTTTGTTCAGTTTTTCGTGTCGGGCGTTATCACAACCGTGCTGATGTTCGTTTTTGAAGACCCACAGATAAGCGCAATAAAATCTGCCGCTCTGCCAATACTTTACTCGGGTGTCATGAGCTGCGGTATTGCCTACACCTTTCAGATTATCGGACAGAAGTACACCGAAGCAACGGTTGCATCCATAATTATGTGCACCGAGTCGGTTTTTGCCGTTTTATGCAGTGCACTTATTCTGGCAGACATCCCAACGGCGCGTGAGCTTATTGGATGCGTAATAATGTTTATTGCGATAATCGTCTCCGAATGCTCCGAAATAATAACAGAAAAAATAAAATCACTGCGTGCAAAATAATACAGACCGCCCCGAAAGCCTTGGCGTAGCTTTCGGGGCGGTCTGTTTCAGAGAATTGGAGGGGTTAATTATTGTTACGGAAGCTTATTGTACTTAAGTACATAAGCAGGGTTGTAGTAGGTGTAGTTGCCGCGACTCTGTATATTGGCGGAGAAGGTCTTGCGCGAAGCGGTGTAGCCGTAGTATGCACCGTTGCTGGGGTTATTCACGATTGCAAAGTGCAGGTGAGGAGCGGTGCTGTTGCCTGTGTTACCCATGGTTGCAATAGGCTGACCCGACTTGACGGTCTGACCCTCGCTGACCAGTGTGCTGTGTCTTTTCAGGTGACCGTACATGGTATACACCGTCTTTCCGTCTACGTTGTGCTTGATAACAACGTAGTAGCCGTTGCCCGAGCGGTCTTCGGGCTTGAGGTCATATGCATCCATCCAGGTACCGTTACAGCCTGTCTTGTACACAACACCGTCGTAAGCGGCGTATACAGTGCGGTTGGATGCCTTGATGTCTATACCCAGATGACCCTTATTACCGAAGGACTGGGTGGTGGTGTAGCCGGTCATGGGAGCTGTCCAGGAAGCTTTTGGCTTAATGGTCGTATCACTTGAAAGTCTGGTAAGGTAGTATGCCTGGGCACGCTTATAGTTGTTGGCTGTCCAGTGGATTGCAAGGTTGCCTATGGAGTAGTCGCCGTTTGTGATATCACAAACCAAGCCCGTGGCTTTATTCATTATAGCATAAGAGCCTTCGCCGTTGTACTTGTGGAAGCTCCAAAGACTTGCCGCGTCGCCGTTTTCATACTCATACAGAGTAAGTGCGTCACCGGGGTTCTTGTTGGCATTCTTGGCATTAAGGCACATATAGCTTGCATGCACGGGGTGAATCGAGTAATAGCCGTTACCGCGGTTCTTTACAACAAACCGTTCGTTTGACTCTCCGTTGTAGTGGTCTACTCCCACAGTAGCCTTAAGGGAAGCGGTGGATTTGTAGATTACGTTGAGGCAAAGAGAGGTGTTGTCGTGCAGGGTAATTTTATATGTGCCCTCTGAGATATTGGAACGAACGGAGGAAAAATCGCGCAGGGAAGAGCTGCTATTCGAGCTTGAAGCGGATACCAGCTTCCAACGGCAGGATGCGCCCCCGTGCTGGTCCCAGAGGTGAACCCGGCTTCCCGAGAAGATAAGGTTGTTATCCAGGTCAATGGTTTTACCCAGCTTGTTCTGTATAAGGTATTTTCCGTTTCCTGCGTCCAGAAAACGCCAGAGCGAAGCATTGGTGTAGTCGCTGTTATCCCACATCCACAGCTGTTGGCCGTTGACGTAGTTAGCGCCGGGGACATTGAGGACGTGTCCTGTATTGGCATTGACTATGCGGTACCAGTTGCCCGAGTAGCGCTGGATTTTGAATATCTGTGCGGCGTTACCGCTTGTTCTCTGCCAAAGCTGGATATACGCGCCTGTCTGTGTGCTTCCCGAGGTTACGTCCAGGCAATAGCCCGTGTTATCCGAGGCGCATATGAAGTAGTTTCCCTCATTGGGACGCACAACAGTGTACGCACATGCGAACACCGTGCACATCAGCGCAACAAGAGCGGTACAAATAAGAATTCTGGTGATGGGGTTAGTGAATGAATGTTTCATATCATTACTCCTGTAATATATAAATGGTTTATGGTGAATGTGTATGGTCTGCTCGCCGGGTATCTTGAATGACGTAACGGGAATTTTGAGAAGCAAAATTTTCCTCAATTGCACATTGCAGTGCGAAGCGCTTACGCCGCCACTATTTAGCATATACTCCGCGATTGTTCTTCGCGTGTCAACCATAGTTTAAATACCCGCGTTGTCGGTGCGCGGATCGGCTCGGCGCTTACGCCGTCACTATTTGGCATATACTCCGCGAACGTTCCTCGCAGGACAATTACACTTTAATATCCCGCGTTGTCGATGCGCGGATCGGCTCGGCGCTTACGCCGTCACTATGCGACACATAATCCGCGATTGTTCTTCGCGTGTCAACCATAGTTTAAATACCCGCGTTGTCAGTGCGCGGATCGGCTCGGCGCTTACGCCGCCACCATGCGACACATAATCCGCGAACTCTCCTCGCAGGACAATTATACTTTAATATCCCACGTTGTCGGTGTGCGGATCGGCTCGGCGCTTACGCCGCCGACGATGGTGATATTATACTATAAGTCCGCCGTAATCACAATGTGCCAAACTCCGACGAAAAAGTAAAAATCGTCGGAGAAACCCGACGGCAGGGCAAAAGCAATCAGCAATGTGCAATTATGGAAAAAACCTGAAACGAAATCGTTTCAGGTTTTAATTATTGTATGTAGCGGGAGTTTAAATCCCTCCGTTAGCCTACGGCTGACAATATAACAGTATAATCGTAGATTTTGCGTAGCAAAATATACCACAATTGCGAATTATAAAAAGTCGTGGACAATAGGGACGTCCCCTAAAGGACAGTTTTTACCTACCGACACGTTACTCTTAACAAAAATCCGAAAATACAGAAACCGCAGATTGATTTTCTGCGGTTTTTGTGCTATAATAGGATATGTGATTAAGACTATGCATAAAGGAATTTTGCTACGATAAGTTCGAACGATAAATAAGAATTTTACGAGACGGTAAAATGCTTAAATTGTATTAACCTCATATTGAAGATTTGCGGTTTAAGGAAAAATGGCGGGCGATGATCAGACAATGTCCTGCAATCACGCTTACGGAGGTATAATCCAATTTTCAAAAAATACCGGGCAGATTGGCATGACAGATAGATAACAAACCACTATGATCCTCTGTTTTTTCATTAAATATATTGAAAAGCAGGTGATTTCGTAGTATAATAAAAAGGTCATAATGGGTGAGGTGAGTGTTTTTCGAAACAAACCTTGCCAAAAGGCACTTATATTCGTTCAAAAAAATTGTGAATATAAAAGGAGATTTTCGCTAATGGGAGGTTTTTTCGGAGCAGTCTCCAAAAGAGATTGTGTTATGGATATTTTCTTCGGAGTTGACTATCACTCTCACCTCGGTACAAAAAGC
>SVQW01000017.1 GCA_015065085.1 Oscillospiraceae bacterium
CGTATAAATAACATAAAATCTTTTTCAAGGCATCCTTTGGATGTCTGTTTTGTCATGCCTATTTTTAATAGATAAATTTTTTTCAACTTTTTTAATTTTACCTATTGACTTTTAATAGTTAGTCTTTACATTAAATTCCTCTAAGTATTTTTTAATACTGTGTAATTTAGATGCCAATGTTTTATTATAATTGCGACATATAAGGTTTAGATGCAACTTATCAAAACATTCCCATTAACTCTCTGTTAGATAATTCTATACGCTCACCAACTGAAATTTTATATCTTAATGCCGAACCCCACCGTTTGCCAAATCCATAAAACAAATATGCAGTCATATCACTCAAGTCCATACCAAAGAACATCTGTCCATTTTCAAAAAAAGTGTTATCTGTTGATGTATTTGCGATTTTAAAATTTTCAACTTCACTAAAAGCATACTTTTCATACTTCCAAGTTTTCAAACTATCTTTTCCAATACATTTTGCTAAATCAAATTTCTTAGAGGAACAATACTTTGCAATATGACTCTGTGGAAAATCTTCAATGTCGTTATGTTCATCTATAATTGATTTGCATTCGTTCAATAATAATTCAATTATTGCTTCTTCCATATGCAGTTTCTCCTTTCGACATCTTTCGACATATCCATATAGTTCGTGTCGAGCTAGGAACGAAAAATCATTGTATTTTTTCGATATCAATAAACTCGTATCCATATTCTTTTATAGTTTCAATTACCTGATTAAATAGACTTTCATCATCCATAAAGAAAATGTGTGTTGTTTTTGGTGCTGTATATAAACCAATCGAAAAATGTGAACCGCTACAATCAAATTCACCAACATAATTACCGTCTATGTTGCGACACTCTTTCTATTCTGTTTTTCTTTCTGTTATCAATGATAGTCAAAATAGCAACAATGGCAATAACAATAATGCCTAAAAGAGATAAAGTAATCATTTTAAAACTTCCTTTCGCCAAATTTCGACAGTCTTTATATGATTTTGTCAAGTTATGGATGAAAGTTGGCAATATACTCGCTTTGTTCTCGTCCCGAAGGGACATATCGCATTACGAAGTAATATATCGCAATGCAAGGTATATCGCAAATTCCGTCAGGAATTTATATCGCTGAATTCATCTTCAATGAATTAATTTTAGCACATACCAAAAGATAAATCAAGTATTAAAGATACAAAAAATTCTTTTGGTACGAAATCAAGCAAGTTCGTACTGTATCAGTAAAAAACTCCTGTCATGTTCTTATTAACAATATTCGAAAAAACAGAAATGACACCGCCGGAATATATAAGAAGCATCAACAATGATTAAAAACATATTTATATCAAAAAATGACGACTTGCTTTGGCAAGTCGTCATTTTTTCTACCCGTCCTACAGGAGTCGAACCTGCGACCCTCAGAATCGGAATCTGATACTCTATCCAGCTGAGCTAAGGACGGAAATGTATTTTGGTGCACGGCACCATAACAAGTATATTGCAGTGTGACACATAGTATACCATAATTTTATATTTTTGTAAAGGGGTACAGTAACATTTTTTTCGCCCCGACATATTATAATACCAGGAAGGAGGAAAGATATATGGATTGCACAAATACCTGCTGCGGCAACAATAATATCTGGGTTTGGATTCTCATCATTCTTGCAGTGATCCTTCTCGTAGGTATATTCTAAATCAAACTATTTAACGGGAGCCGATTTTTCGGCTCCTTATTTTGTTTAAATCTTTGTGATTTAAAGAACTGCATTATGGCAGAAATTTCCTTTTTGTGATATTCATGGTTTTTTTACACGCAAAAACTTGCAAAATCGCATAATTTCTTGCAAATCGTGTCATTTTTGCATAAAAATCAAAAATAATTTGAAATTTTCATACAAAGCTATTGCAATTCTTTAAAAAATAGTATATAATACAAAACGTTATTTTTTAATTTATTCGGAGGTCTATATGTCTTTCACAAATTCCTATGTAGCAGAGGTTTACGCCAACTGCGAAAAAAGAAATTCTCATCAGCCCGAGTTTCTGCAAACCGTAAAAGAGGTTTTTGAAACTATTCAGCCCGTTATCGACAAGCATCCTGAGTACCAGGAAGCCGGCATTCTGGAAAGAATGGTTGAGCCTGAAAGAGCGATATCTTTCAGAGTATCCTGGATTGATGACAGCGGCAAGGTTCAGGTTAACCGCGGTTACAGAGTTCAGTTCAACTCTGCAATCGGTCCTTACAAGGGCGGTCTGAGATTCCATCCCAGTGTTAACGAATCCATCATAAAATTCCTCGGTTTTGAGCAGACCTTCAAGAACTCCCTCACCTCTCTGCCCATGGGCGGCGGTAAGGGCGGTTCTGACTTTGACCCCAAGGGAAAAAGCGACCGTGAGGTTATGGCATTCTGCCAGAGCTTCATGACAGAGCTCAGCAAGCACATCGGTGCAGATACTGACGTTCCCGCAGGCGACATAGGTGTCGGTGCGCGTGAAATCGGTTATCTCTTCGGTCAGTACAAGCGTCTGCGCAATGAGTTCACCGGCGTTCTTACCGGTAAGGGTATGTCCTACGGCGGATCTCTTATCCGTCCCGAGGCTACCGGATTCGGCGCTGTTTACTACACCGTTGAAATGCTCAAGTATCTTGGCGATGACATTAAGGGTAAGACCTTTGCAGTTTCCGGCTTCGGTAACGTTGCATGGGGTACCGTTAAGAAAATCAACGAGCTGGGCGGTAAGGTTGTTACTATTTCCGGTCCCGACGGCTACATATACGACAAGGACGGCGTATGCGGCGACGAAAAAATCAACTTTATGCTTGAAATGCGCGCATCCTGCCGTAACAGAGTTCAGGACTACGCAGACAAGTTCGGTGTTCCTTTCTTTGCAGGCAAAAAGCCCTGGGGCGAAAAGGTTGACATCATCATGCCCTGCGCTACCCAGAACGAGGTTGGCATCGAAGAAGCTAAAGAAATCGTTGCAAACGGCGTAAAATACTACGTTGAAGTTGCAAACATGCCCACCACCAACGAGGCTGTTGCATACCTCAAGGCTAACAACGTTGTTGTTGCTCCCTCCAAGGCAGTTAATGCCGGCGGTGTTGCAGTTTCCGGTCTTGAAATGTCTCAGGGCTCCATGCGTTACAGCTGGACCGCTGAAGAAGTTGACGAAAAGCTTAAAGGCATCATGAAGAACATCTTCGCCGCATCCGTTTCCGCTGCTAAGGAATACGGCATGGAAGGCGACCTTATTGCAGGTGCAAATATTGCGGGCTTCCTCAAGGTTGCAGACGCAATGTACGCACAGGGCATTGCATATTAATCAGCACACCAAATCACAAAGAATATGCCCCTTGCCGACGGCAAGGGGCATATTTTTATGCTTATTTATTTTTTGAAGCCCTCAAGCTCCTCATAATAGCCCATTTTCTTCATAAAATCAGTGTATTCTTCATAGGTTACACCGTCACCGATTTTTCCCGTAAAGTGATTTATACCCTGCATATCACCCGTCCACTCAATTCGGTAGTAAACCTTTTCTTCTCTGAAGCTGTTTACTGCCACAGTTTTATCGGAAGGAATCTGCGCAGTGCCTTCTGTAATCACTTCATCGGTAAGTGCATTGGTCACCTTGTAGGAAACATTGACCGTCCCGCGTGTGTCGTTGGATGCGCAAAGCTTGATATTTCCGTTTTCATCCGGCTCGTCGCACATCATGCAGAAGGGGTTCTGAGAGCGCTTGATATAGCCATACGCCAGCTTTTTCGTACCGTACCAGTCCACTATCGCATCGGAAACCTGTGCCCAGCCGTCAATGATATTCCACCAGATAATTCCTGTACGGTACCATTTTTCAATACGGAAATGTTCAATGAAGAACTTCATGGCTTCCGCCTGTGATATCTGGCTTTCAAGAGCATATTTTTCTATATCCTCGGGAGCAGCTCCAAAAAGTCTTTCCACCTGACGTGTCATCAGGGGTATGCGATAAGAAAAGCTGTATGTAGGCTCAGGCACAACACATGTAGCATGCGTCAACCATTCTCTGTTGGTGCATATTTTGCCGTCGCCACGGTCATTTATACTTTCCTCACTGATAAATTTACGCAGTGATTCGGGAGAAGGACAGCCGTGATATCCCGTTTCGGAAGCGAAATGGCACACCGACTTTTTATAGTAGTAGTCTCCCTTAAAATAGTCTCTGGGACCCCACAGATGGTTTTCGGATGGGTTTCCGTTTTTAAATGCTTCCTCATCTATATAAGGTGAGCTGGGAAGATACGGACGGCATCCGTCCAGACGTCTGACTACCTCGGAAATAACATTGCGTGTGATTATATTATCGTTGGGGTTGGGTATATTAAAGGGCTTGCCGTTGAAGTAGGGCGCATTGCCTATCGAATCACATTCGTTATCACCCGACCAAAGTGCAAGGCAAGGGTGGTTATGCAGTGCCTTTACCAAATATTCCGCTTCCTGACGCATCAGACGGCAGAAGCGCTCATCCTGCGGATATCTTCCGCATGCCATGGAAAAGTCCTGCCATATGAGAATACCATTTTTATCGCAATAATCGTAAAACGCATGGTCGGGGTACACATTACCGCCCCAGCAACGTATCATATTGCAGCCGATATCCTTGGCAAGCTCAAGACCTCTGAGGTTATACTGTGCATGGCGGGACGGGAAGGAGTCGGTGGGAACCCAGTTTGTGCCCATAACGAAGATGCGTTTACCGTTAATGATGAACTCAAATTTACCGTCCTTACCGGCGCAGGAGGTACGCACCAGTTCAACACTTCTCAGACCTGCCATAAATTCAACACTGTCACATTCCTCACCGTCAAGATACAGCGTTATTTTGCACTTATACAGATTGGGCTCGCCGTAATTTACGGGCCACCACAGCTTGGGATTTAGAACTCTCAGGTCGTAGGTCTGATTGATTACATTAGCCGGCTTTATGTATTCAAAGGAAGAATCTCCGCATACACCCTCATACTTCAATGTGAATCTGCGTATATTTCCCACATCGGTATGCAAACGTGTTTTGAAACGGATATCCATATAATCTCCCTCGCGGGTATGGTTAAGCGAGTAGTAATACTCCTCAATACGGGACTTGTTTTTATATACAACGCTTACCTCCTTCCACAAACCTGCGGTAACGGTACGCGCCATAATATCCCATCCGAACATGTAGGGCGCCTTTCTTACCAGATTGGAATCGTTATCATGCCATATGGAGCTGTTGGTGAAGGAATCACAGGGAATACCTCTTACGTAAACATTAGTGGGAATTATATGCACTACCACCTCGTGCCTTCCGTATGAAAGATTTTCGAGGGGGAATTCATAAGGAATGAGCATATTTTCGGTGAATGCAACAAATTCACCGTCGATATAAATATTCGCGGCGGTATCAATGCCCTCAAACAGCAAAAAGCCGTCCTTGCCGTTATCCTCATATTCGAACTCCGAAAAATACCACAGGTGCATATCTTCAAGCTCCTGCACCTTAAGAATGTTTTCGCCGAAATACAGATCCTCGGGGAGAAGTCCTTCTCTTGAAAAATCAAGTTCAAAGTTGCCCGGCACCTGCGCATTTATGACTTTACAGCCATCAAGTATTTCCTTAGTCGTTTTGGCATCAAATTTGGTTTTTACCACATCGTCATGACGCATAAAACCCATTTTCCAGTTGGTTATCAAAGACTTAATCATTTTAAAAACTCCTTTCAAGTATTGTTATTTGTTTATATTTTACATCTACTTGCTAAAAATTGCACTTTAAATTACACTTTTTGTACGCAATATTTAAAGAATCTGTATTGACAATATTTTTATTTGATGGTAAAATGTATAAAAGAGGTGATGCTTACGGACACAAAGCTAAGGCTCACACGTGACGATCACGTGGAAAAAAGCAGTCATGTTGTTGTAAAACACCGCAGTACGAAATCTTTTCCGTTACACACTCACGATTATTTTGAAATCGAAATAATCACAAGCGGGAATGCCGTACAAAACATAAACGGCAAGGAATACACGCTGGAACGGGGCTGTGTCACACTTCTTACCCCTGCGGATTTTCACAGCGTGGAGGTACCGCTCGGTGAATCGATTACATTATGGAATATATCCATGGATGAAATGCTTTTTCCCGAAAAGCCGCCGGAATACTTTTTCAAAAGCAGCGGAATATGCCACAACATTTCAGATGAGGTTTTTGAAAAAATAGACCTCGCCGCATCGCTTCTGGAAAAAGAGAGTGTATCGGGAAGTCACGCATACAATCTCATTGAATACATACTTTCGCTGATTTCGGACAATTCCGGCAGTGAAAATCCCCCTTACTCTCCCATACGTGAAGCCATAATGTATATTGATACTCATTTCCGTGAGAATCCCACACTCGCTCAAAGCGCTCAGCGTGCCTGCCTTTCCACGGTTTATTTTGGAAATCTTTTCAAAAAGGTGACGGGAGTAACGTATGTGGACTATATAAACACCCGAAAGACCGAGTGTGCCTGCATGCTGATGGAAAGCGGGATGAGTGTTACTCAGGCATGCTTTTCATCCGGCTTCGGTTCCATGTCGGGCTTTCTGCACACCTTTAAAAAACAAAAAGGATTAACCCCGGAGCAATTCAAGCGCTCCTGCAAAAATACAAAACAAAACGGAGGACCCTATGTACACCATTAACAAAATCGCATCCGATCACGTAATCGACTTTGCCGCAGAGGAGCTTAAAAAATACCTGCGCATGATGATGCCCCGCTGCGGAGAGATAGAAATATACTTTTCTCCGGACGCAACCGACGGCTTCCGTCTGGGGCTTCTGGAGGACTTCGGGCTGGATATATCCGAAGCTGACGACCTTACGCTGGACGACATCATTCACATTGACACCACTGCCGAGGGCGGAATTATAGCAGGAAGTAACCCACGAAGTGTATTATTGGCAGTATACCGCTTTCTTAACGAAAACGGATGCCGTTGGCTTTTCCCGGGTGTCGACGGTGAATACATCCCTATGCAGAATATTGTGCCTGTAAAATATCACAAGATGGCTGACTGCCGTTACCGCGGTCAGTGCAACGAGGGTGCGGAAAGTCAGCAGTGCATGCTGGAAACCATTGATTTCTCGCCCAAAATAGGTCTTAACGTATACATGCTGGAGTTTGATAACCCCAAGGTATACTACAACTGGTACTACGACCATTCCTACAACGAACAAAACCGTCCCGCCGAGCACCTTTCGGACGAAACAGTTCTGCAGTGGAAGCGTCAGTGCGAGGCTGAAATTTCCAAAAGAGGTCTTCAATTCCACGATATGGGTCACGGCTGGACTGCAGAATCCTTCGGTATACGTTCCACCGACGGTTGGGTAAAGGACACCGAAAACCCCGTTCCCAAGGAATCCGAGGATTTTCTCGCCATGATAGACGGCAAAAGAGAGCTATACAAGGGCGTTGCTCTTAACACAAACTTCTGCATGTCCAATGCCGCCGCGCGCGAAAAGGTTGTAAAGCAGGTTGTGGCTTACGCTTCTCTCAACCGCAATGTTGACTATCTGCATGTATGGCTTGCCGACGGCTACAACAACCACTGCGAATGTGAAGAATGCCGCAAAAAGATTCCCTCCGACTGGTACGTTATGCTCATGAATGAAATAGACGACGCACTTACTGCAGAGGGCCTGAGCACACGTATTGTATTCTGCTGTTATCTTGACACCACCTGGCCCTGTGAAACCGTGACCATAAAAAATCCCGACCGTTTCACTCTGCTTCTGGGCGCAATTTCCCGCGATTACACCGCTCACGTTCCGCACGAACCCGTTGATACTCCCACCTGGCCATTTAAGCTTAACGACAATCTTCTGCCCACCACCGTTGAGCAGTACAACACCTATGCCAGACAGTGGCAGGAAAAATGCGGCGGTCTCAAGGTGCTTGTGTATGAATACCATTACTGGCGCCATCAGTATTACGATCCGTCGGGAATCAAGCTTGCAAAGCTTATTCACAATGACGTTATAGGCTACAAAAAGAACGGCTTTGACGGCATTATCGAGGACGGCTCCCAGAGAAGCTATTTCCCCAACGGTTTCAGCTACTTTGTTTATGCCTCTACACTGTTTGACAACTCCTGCGACTTTGAAAAGCTGAAGGAGGACTATTTCAGCCATGCCTACGGTGAAGATTGGCGTGAAATATATGCAATATTTGAAAAAGTATCCGAAGGTCTTGACCCCAAATATCTTGAGGGCGGTGCCTTTGAGGCAAGCACAAACGGCGTATTCTACGACCCGACTCAGAAGGAAAAGCTTCAGACGGTATTTGATGCGGCAAAGGAATTTGACAGCTTCATAAAAGACCACTTCACCTCCCCTGTACGTGCACAAACCGCCGCAGTTCGTCTGCTTATCAGATACGTGGATTACATAAGGGCTCTCGCCGAGGCGTTTATTCTCAAATGCGAAGGAAATGATGCCGAGGCAAACAAGGTATACTTTGATTTTATGAAAGAATTCGGAAAGCACGAATACGAAATTGAGCGTTATTTTGACCACGCTCTCGCCACCATGTCCATGTGCAGAATATTCGGTCACATGAGCGCATTCCATAACTAATACAGCAGTAAATAAGTATTTGCAGGGTTGATGTAAGCATCTGCCCTGCATTTTTATTGTTTTAATTAAATATCACCTATTGACAAAACGGTTTTTTTCTGTTATAATGACTTTGTGAATGCAAACGTTTGCATAAAGGCGGTGAAAAAATGAAGCAGGCCAGCAGTACACTTAAGCACATAGCACAGGAATTGGGAATATCCGTTTCCACAGTATCGCGTGCACTCAACGGCAAAAGCGTTATAAGCGATGAGACCCGAAAAAAGGTGCTTAAAGCAGCTGAAAAATACGCTTACTCCCCCAACGAGGTGGCACGCTCGCTTCAGAATTCCTCCACTCACACAATCGCCGTGGTTCTTCCCGATATATCCGAAACATTTTTCGGCACTATTGTCAAGGAAATAGAAGCGGTTGTGGAGCAATCGGGCTATATGATAATACTTGCCGACACTCACGAAAACGCCCAGAACGAAAAAAAGTATCTTGATATGCTGTTCCAGCGACGTATTGATGCGCTTGTTCTGGCAACGGTAGATATAAGCGGAGATACGGTAAAGCAGTTTATTTCAAACGGCACTCCCGTTGTATTTATAGACAACATTCCGTCACCGGACGGTACTGACGCAATTACCATTGACAACCGCGCCGCAGGACGTATAGCAACGGAATACCTCATAAAAAGCGGTCACAGACGCATTGCAACAATAATCGGTTCACAGCAGGAAACCACCGGTATACAGCGTTTGGAAGGTTACCGCGAAGCGCTGACAGACGGCGGACTTGAATACGACCCAAGCCTTGTGGAATACGGCGATTACAAATTTGAATCCGGCTATCAAGCCATGGCTAAGCTTATAGAACACCGCCAAGAATCCCCTTTTTCCGCAGTGTACGTAACATCGGAAAAAATGACCTACGGTGCACTCCGCGCCATACGTGACAAAGGACTTAATGTGCCCGAGGATATTTCAGTAGTAGGCTTTGATATACATAACCTCACCGACGACCGACGCCGGATGATAACCACGGTGCGCCAGCCCGAAAACGAAATCGGCAAACAGGTCGGAGAGCTACTTCTCAAACGCATTGAAGGCACAAGTGTCCACCAAAACAAAGTATTTTTACAGCCTTATATCGAAAAAGGCGACACAGTAAAAAAAATATAAAGCGGTTTAGTACCGTTTATATTATAAACAGTTATGCAAACGTTTGCATAACACGGCAACCATAAAAATCAATATAAAGGAGACACATTATGGCATACTACAACCTTAAGGAAACCGAAAAAAGAATTGCCGCTGTCAGAGAGATTCTCAAGGCTAAGAATCTTGATGCGGCACTCGTCTACTTTGATGAACTGAACGTTGCTAATGGCTGGTATCTCACCGGCTGGTGCGGTCAGTTTGAAAAAGGCTCCGTACTTGTTCCCGTTGAGGGCGAGCCCATACTGCTTGGCGGTCCCGAGTCCGAGCCGTTTGCAAAAATGAACTCCGCTGTTACAAAGGTTCGCTGCTTCCCCGTATTCATGGTACCTGATGAGGAATATCCCAACGCTACCATTATCAACTTCAAGCAGCTTAACGAAGAGCTCAAGAGCGAAGGAACCGTGCTTAAGCGCATCGGCTTTGTAGGTACCGCAACCATCCCCCATCAGGTTTACTGCGACTTTGCGGAAGGCTTTGACGGTATAGAAATGGTAGACATTACCGACGAATACGAAACAATGCGCGCTTACAAGTCCGAATGGGAAGTTGAGCAGATTCAGCAGGCTACCGCACTTTGCGACATTGCATACGATAAAATGATGGCTGCCATCAAGCCCGGCGCATACGAATTTGAAGTTGCTGCCGCAGGCGAATATGTTTGCCGTGTAGGCGGTGCAACAAGCTTTGCTTACTCTACCATAGTTGGTTCCGGCGAACGTGCAAAGGCAGTTGTTCCCACTGCAACCAACAAGAAGATGGAAGACGGCGAGCTGGTTATGATAGGTATCGCTCCCCGTTTCAACGGCTATGCAGGCACATTCGGCGACACCATCCCCGTAAACGGTGTATACACCCAGAAGCAGAAGGATCTTCTCAACCACATGCGTGAAACCTTCCGTCTCACCAGAGATATGCTCAAGCCCGGTATGACAGGACGCGAAATCGACGTTCCCGGCAGACTGTACTATGAAAAGCACGGTCTCAAGGACTATATCGTTTGCCCCTTTGCACACTCCATCGGTCTTATGGAGGCTGAATCTCCCTTCTTCGGTCCCAACGGTGACTTCGTTCTCGTTCCCGGTATGACCGTAATGGTTGACGTAAGCTTCTTCGGACATCCCGACCTGCACGGCGGACGTATTGAAACCGGCTTTGTAATCACCGAAAACGGATGCCGTCCTCTCTCGCCCAAAATGTGCGACTACTTCATGAAGGATCTTTAATTAAAGGAGAAAAATACAATGGCAGAAAAGGTTTTAGGATATCAGCACTACATGTTCATCGACGGCGATCTGCCCGGCAACGGAGACGATATGACTCTCCCCGGTCATGAGGCTATGATGATAACAAACAAAAACACTGTTGATGCTCACATAATCGTTAACATTTACTTTGAAGACAAAGCTCCCGTAAAGGGTCTGCATCTGACCGTCCCCGCAGAAAGAGTTATTTGCATAAGAATGGATAATCCCATCTGCGAAGAAAACTATCAGATACCCAACGGTCAGTATTCCGTTGAACTGGAAAGCGATATTGCTGTCTGTGCATGCTACGGAAGACTTGACAGACGTCACAATCTCGGCTACTACTCGACAGGCTACTGCGCAATCTGACATATAAAAGCAAACCAAAAAATGCTGAACGCTTTGGCGTTCAGCATTTTTATTTTGTTAACTTCCGAAAAGAACGGATGCGGAGACTTCGTTGTCCTCGCCTTCGGGTATTTCGGCAGGTGCGTCCTGCTCGGGCTGAGCGGGCTGTTCATCCTGCTGAGGCTGAGCATCGTTTTCGATCTGTACATCCTGCCCGATGTTCTGATTCTGTTCTGCTTGGTCATTCTGCACCTCGTTATCCGAAGCGGGAGTGCAGGAAGCAAGCAATGCGGCACTACACAGCATAACAGCCGCAATAACAAGCAATAAAATTCTTTTCATTCTTACTCTCCTTTTACATTTATTTATCGGTATAATTAAAGCTTTTCAATAAAGCATCCGCCCATTATACCGCTGGGTTCGAGGTAGGCCTCCATCTTGTTGGCATCGGAATTGTAAACAGTCAGTGCTATTTCATTTTCGCCCTTTTCAAGGTTGATTTCAGAAATATAAGGTGGCTGTATTATGCGTCCGTAAGCCTTGCCGTTTACCTTTATATCCACAACGTCGCGTACATCGCCGAATGAAAGCATATACTTTCCGCTTTCCTTTACATCTGCCGTAAGCTTATAGGTGACGGCACCGGAATAGAATGGCTGTCCCTGTACTTCCCAGCCCTTTTCAATGCTGAGAGTTTTACGGCGTGCACAAATCGCAACAGTCTGTTTTTCAGGCACAAAAAGCTTGAGATTATATGTACTCCACGCACGCTTTGATTTTCCTTCACTCTGAATATCAGCGTCAAAATCGCCCTCAAGCGCCATATAGTCATGGGAGGTGAAGGGCGCGGTCTTGAAGATAGTCAGCGTGTGTTCTCCCTTTGTGACAGTAGGAAGCGCATAAAGCAGGTAGTTCTCGTCGAAGCGTCTGCCCATTACGGGATAAAGTGTTATGCCATCCAGTGTTACGCAGGTTATCAGCTTTTTCACGACAGTGGGAATTACAAGTGTCAGACCATCAAGCTCGTCCTTTGCGGTAAAGGTGAAATCAAGCTGCGGATCGTTCTCGGTCTTGACCGCAGGCTTTCCGTCACATGTAAAGCTGTCGAGAGTTATCGAGTTGGCTCGGTCAAATTCGACCTGTGCCTCGCTCTCAAGCTTAATTGTCCGGACAGGCTCATATATTTCGGGGATATCGTCATAGGTTGCGGAGATATAACGAACATCTCCGGGGTAAAGTCTTATTTTCTTTTCTCTGCCGTATGCCGTTATAACGCCGTTTATAGGCTCGGTTTGCTCGATATTGGCGATAAATGTAAACTCCTCGCCGTCGATTATACGGCGGGTAAAGTGAGGGGTGCCCTCGCCTTTGTAGCATACATCACATTCAATAAGCTTTTCAAGCTTACAAAGCTCTTTTTCGCTTAATACGGTAATTCCTTTGGCTTTAAGACCTTCAAGCTCTGCTTCGCTCAGCTCATAGCCTGCAACAACAGCCACTTTGAAGCCGTAATCGCTCTCAATAATATTTTTTGTATCACAGATTGTAAAACCGTAAGGCAGACGGTTAAGCTGTTCAAAGGCATCAAAATACTCCTCAGTACGGAGAATATTGCGCCATACTGCCTCGGTGGGGTCAATAAGCACTATGGGGAACACCTTTTCGCCCTTAGCAAGCAGGCAGGCAAGAGATGCCATATTGTCGTTAAGCTGCTTTATGGAATAATCGTGCATGGTTGCAGGGGAAAAGTTGGGTGGTGCAAAAAACTTTGTATATGTACGGAAGCGGTGCTGGTACTGATGCAGAACTATAAAATCCACACCCTGCATAAGCTGATATGCCGCAATGTGAGACAATGTATGAGGCTCGGCACCAAAATTGGAGGCAGCAAACATTTCACACATAACACCCTTTTTGCCGTGCATAAACGCGGCGGCTTCCGCCTGCTTTGCGCGCAGGTCGTATCTTATCTGTGCAAAATTGGTCATTTTTTCGGTAGTCTGAGCCTGTCCCCACACCACATCGGGAGTATAGTAGAACTCAGTCTTCATATGCTTACCGCCATCAATGGCATAAAGCTCCTGGTCGGTTCCCGGATAGTCGAAATGCTGCTGGAGGTCGGAGAAACGTCCTTCGGTCAGAGGAGAAGTACGGGGAGTGTCCTTGTAGAGAAAAGGAGAAGAGTCGCTGGTATGACCGGTAAACAAAAGACCGTTTTCGTTAAGCCATTCATGCTGGGTCTTGAACCATCTCTGCACGGTAATACCCGCATGCTCCCAGTAATCCACTGCCTGTTTTATGTCCTTACGCTCAATTATCTGAGGAATGTACGGCATAATGTCATAACCGTATTTTTCCCTGAAGGTTTGTTCAAAATCGGTACACCAGGGGAAAAGGTTGCGCTGAATGCTGTCCGGGTTGAACAGAACCTGAGGCTGAACACGGCGGTTATCTGTGTCGGAGAAAAAGCCTTTAATGGGGTCGCCAAAGTACTGACCCACGTGCTTTTTATATTCCTCATAAACGAGCTTGATAAAAAGCTCTGCCGAAAGTGCTTCTTCAAAAGCGGGGAAGCCCCAGTCAACATCCTTTACACAAGGCTTGCCGTTTTCCATGACTATGCGCTTGGCTTTAAGATGTGGCGCAAGCTTCTGAACGCGGCCCGCAACATCTCCGGGCGGATAGTCAAAGCCGCTGTTTATCCACATTTCAAAGCCTATATCTTTGCAGGCTTTTGCGGCATTGCCCACCATCTCAAACCAGTCCTCGGAAAGATAGTTTTCCTCATCAAAGCCGTTTATGGGCTTATTGAACAGCACGATGCCTCCGAAGCCTTTTTGCTTCATGTCAAAAAAGGATTTGTACATTTGCTCATAGGTCAAGTCTTTTTTGTCAGAGGTAGTTATAAAATAAAAG
Organism: Oscillospiraceae bacterium; assembly: GCA_015065085.1. NCBI lineage: Bacteria > Bacillati > Bacillota > Clostridia > Eubacteriales > Oscillospiraceae > Oscillospiraceae bacterium. The sequence continues at coordinate 14,360 of SVQW01000017.1, forward strand.
GGTTTTGAGCGGTAATGGAATACTTCTTTTTCACTTAACGGGTATTTCATACGGACATCCTTTCATTTATTTCGTATTATCACGGATATATCTGACAATATCCAGCGAATAATCAATTTTTTTCATAGGGGTCATTATGTAGTAGCCGTCACAGTCATTTTTAATGCGGTCAATAATGGAGCAGGCATAGGATACGCAAATCCTTCTGACCTCATCGGACGGCTTATCCTTTAAGCTTTCCACAAGCTCGGCGGGGATTTCTATGCCGGGTACCTCGTTATTCAGAAACAGTGCGTTTTTATATCCCGCAGGTGGCATAATGCCTGCGAAAACCTTGCAACCAAGCTCTTTTTTGGCTCTGAAATAGTTCTCAATATTTTTGTCGGAAAAAACAGGCTGTGTGAAAAAGCCCTGTGCACCCTCGCGCAGCTTGCGTTTTGCACGGGTCAATTCATTATCAAAATTATTTACATTAATATTCAGCGCACCGTATATCCCATAAGGCGATTGCGAAAACACCTCACTGTTAAGAGTACTGATATAATTTATCAGTTTATATGAGCTGAAATTGAATACATTTTTGGAATCGGCACGCTCGGTTTCAGTCATTTTGTCGCCCGTAATTGCAAGCACATGACGAACTCCCTCAATATTTGCGGCAATAAGCCCGCCTTTTATGGCGATACGGTTTTTATCGCGACAGCATATGTGGGGAACGGTAGGTATATCCGCAAGACGCTCTATCATCGCGGCAATATGCAGACTGTCGGCACGTGCACTGCCCATAGGAGAATCGGGAACAGTAATAACGTCCGCGCCTGCCTCCTTAGCCTTACGCGCCGCTTCTATTATAAAAGATGCATCAGTGTTCATAGGCGGACTCAGTTCAACAGCAATAAGTGTGCCGTCGCTTCCCAGAACATTACGTGCCGCAACCTTTTCGTCAGGCACGGCTTGGGCAGACATACCGTACACATCAATTGCGGAAATCCTCTTTGCAAATGCCTTTATATCAATTGGGGTTGTACCGCAACAGCCTCCCACCGCCTTAACGCCTGCGGCGGCAAGCTCGCACAGCTTCGCGGCAAAGTACTCCGAGCGCTCCTTGCCGTAGGAAGTGCCTATGGTTTTAACGGGATAACCCGCATTCGGCATTGCAATAAGTGAATATTTAGAAGTATCAAGCTGTTTTATAAGAGACAGCATGTGTGCAGGACCGCAAATGCAGTTAAGCCCCACAAAGTCCGCGCCCAATTCGCAGGCACATTCGATAAGGTTCTTATAATATCCGCCCGACTTTGTAAATCCGTCCTGAGTGACCGCAAAGGAAACTATTATAACAGGCTGAGATACCTGCTCCTTTATATACTCAATTACCTCTTTAAGGGGCTGTGCCTCGTGCTGGGTTTCAAACAGAAAATGTGTTCCGCCGCAACGTATGAAGGTGTCCGCAATATTTACGTATTCGTCGCGTCTGTTTTTGCCGTATACGGGGCCGATATCGCAGTAAACCTGCACAGGTGTATCTTTCGCCGCCTCACAGGCAATTTCAAAACCTCTTCTGATTATTTTCTCAATTTGTTCACGATCGGGGATAAGGTTGATATTTGCACCGAAGGTGTTTGTTTTTATAGCCTCGGCACCGCTTTCTATGTATTCCCTGTGTATTTCGAGAACGGTTTCGGCATCATACAGATTGGCAAATTCGGGAATACGTATTCCGTGGTTAAAGGCGGCAAAATACGTTCCGAACGCGCCGTCAAACACTATGGGTCTGATATTTGCCATACAGCTTTACTCCTGTTCGTAATATTTTCTGTACATAAAAAATGTAACCATTGACAGCGAAATAAGATACACCGCAGTGGATATGTCAAAAACAAGAAGCCTTATAGTCGCCGAAAACAGCATTTCAAAGACCTTTATTATACCAACCGTAACAAGAGAAACGGCGTGCACGAATGCGGAAAATCTTATATACACAGAAGCCTTTTTATCCAAGGACACCATAAAAAAATATGTTGCGGGAAACAAAATAAAAAGCTTTGCCAGAAGTACTATTCCCAACGGTATTGAAATGATGGGAAAATTGAAAATAACAAGACCGTATATTCCGACCAGCACAATAACCGCAAGGTACAATGCGCAATACACCGCAGAAGCGGCACAAACTATTCTTTTTACAATTCCCTTTTCATACATTACATGACTGGCAAAGAAAAATACCAGCAGTGAAAAGAAAACCGACAGCGCAATATAGTCGAGCGACCCCATTCTTATACCCATTCCGGGTATTCTTCCGTAAACTATGGCGGGAAGAGTGTTAACGGTAACAAAGATATACATGGGCGAAATCAGCGAATACACAAATACGCCAAATGTAACGCTCATGGAAAGCTTCTGGAAAAACACATTTTCATTCAATGTTTTTCACATCCTTTTATGGTTTGGTTTTATGCATACAGGCAGGATTTTAAAACGAAATACAATATGATTACCACACCCAGTGCAATGCGGTACACGCCAAATGCCTTGAAATCATGCTTCCTTACATAGCCCACAAGGAATTTCAGTGCCAGTATTGACACAACAAAGGCAGTAATCATGCCTACGGCAAGTATCATAAATTCATGCGCGGTAAAGCCGAGGCCGTGCTTCAAAAGCTTGAGTGCGCTTGCACCCAGCATAACGGGAACAGCCATAAAAAACGAAAATTCCGCCGCAACATATCTTGAACAGCCGAGTATCACAGCGCCCAGTATGGTAGTGCCCGAACGGGACGTACCCGGTATAAGTGCCAATATCTGGAACATACCGATAAGAAATGCGGTTTTGTATGTAAGTGCAGTCAGCGCATCCGTAGCGGGCTTACGCAGCTTATTGCGGTTTTCGATAACAATGAACAGTACACCGTAAATTATAAGGGTTGCCGCAACGGTGTAAGGGTTAAAAAACACCTCGTTGATTTTGTCGTCAAACAGTACGCCTATAACACCCGCAGGAATAACAGCGATTATAACCTTGAGCCAGAGGTTATAAACCTCTTTTCTTTCGGACGCGGTTTTGGAGGGCGAAAACGGAAAAAGCTTGCTCCAGAACAACACAACAACAGCCAGTATAGAGCCGAACTGAACCACAACCTCAAACATTTCGGCAAAGCTTTCACTTACAAGAGTTCCCGTGAATTCCTGCCAGATTATAAGATGCCCCGTACTGCTGACGGGAAGCCATTCGGTTATACCCTGTATTATACCCAGGATAAATGAGTTTATATAGTCCAGGAATATTTGCATAAGCTACTCCAATCCGAGCTTTTGCCTTAATGTGGCTATTTCCTGCAAAAGCTCTCCCTGATTTTTGAAAAACATATAGTAACGTTCCTCGGTACACAGCAGCCTTACCGCCTTACGCACGGCACGCTCAAAGCTTTTTTCACACTTTTCACGGCAGTTGGCAAGCGGGCAGAACGGTGTACCCCGAGGGTCAAGCATAAGCCTTACTTTAAGCCTGCCGTCCGTTTTTTCCACAATGGGGAAATACGGAAAAATACGGCATCCGAAAGGTCTTACACCGCGTTCGCCGGCACAGTCGGCGTCACACTTCAGATTATATTCGCCGTCGGTATATTTTATTTCAAAATCCTCACGACCGCGAAACAGCATTTCCTCATCCGGAAGAAGCCATATCTCGCCCTCACCCTTGCAGCATGCTTTATTGCAAAGCGTTCCGCAATCGTATCTGAGAGGCGTTTCCTTTTCAAGATATTCGTATGCTTTTTTTATTATCATGGTTATTTCACAAACTCAAATTCAAAGTCGTAGATATTTACGGTATCGCCATCTCCCGCGCCCGCTTCCTCCAGCATTTTTATGACACCTGCGTTGCGCAGTACCTTCTGGAAGTAGGACAGTGACTCACGGTCGTCATAGTTGATGGAGTTGACAACATTGAAAAGTCTTTCGCTTTCCACATAGTACACACCGTTCTCAAAGCGTATCTCAATCTTATCATCCACACTCTTGATTTCAGGCTCGTACTCAGGCTCGTAAACCTTTATGGGCGGAAGCTCGCTCAGTTTTTCGGCAACAAGGTGGATAAGCTCGTTTATACCCTCGCCTGTCGCGGCTGAAATGAATACAACCGGGTAGTCCATCTTTTCGCAGTATTCAACAAGCTCTTTTTTCAGATCTTCATCCACACCGATATCGCACTTATTTGCGGCGATTATCTGCGGGCGGTCTATAAGCGCCTCGCTGTAATTGATAAGCTCGGAATTGATTTTGTCCAGGTCATCAATAGGGTCTCTGCCCTCCGAGCCGGACATATCCAGAACGTGCACCAAAAGACGGCATCTGTCAATATGTCTGAGAAACTCATGTCCCAGTCCTGCGCCCTCTGCCGCGCCCTCGATAAGTCCCGGGATATCTGCCATTACAAAGCCTTTGCCCTCCTCACCCGTGGAAACAACACCCAGCATGGGGGAAAGCGTGGTGAAGTGGTAATTTGCGATTTTGGGTCTTGCGGAGCTTACCAGCGACAGTATTGTGCTCTTGCCCACATTGGGGAAGCCCACCAGACCTACGTCCGCCAGCATTTTCAGCTCCAGAAGCACCTCACGCTCCTCGCCCTTGAGACCGCTTTTTGCAAAACGCGGAATCTGTCGTGTAGGGGTTGCAAAGTGACGGTTTCCCCAACCGCCGTTTCCGCCCTTTGCGGCTACAAATCTGCCGTCCTGAGCCATATCAAATATGATTTTTCCGCTTTCAGGGTCTTTTACAAGTGTTCCCGGGGGAAGCTTTATAATAAGATCATCTGCGGTTTTGCCGTGGAATTTGTTGGGCTTTCCGTCCTCTCCGTTGGATGCCACAAATTTTCTGCGGTATCTGAAAGGAAGAAGAGTGTTTTCTCCCGTATCCACCTCAAATATAATGTTACCGCCCTTTCCGCCGTCGCCGCCGTCAGGGCCGCCGTGGGAAATGTATTTTTCGCGGTGGAATGCCACACAGCCGTTTCCGCCGTCCCCTGCTTTGATATAAATTTTAACCTTGTCTATAAACATATTTTATTCCTCTGCCTTTACAAAGCCTTCTTTTTCGTCGTATTTGTAAAGTCTTATGACCGTACCGAAAATATCCTCATTTCTGTATGGCTCTGACATATAGAAATATCCGTCGCCCAGCGATATCATACCCGTGCTTCCGTGCGGAAAACGTGAACCGTATATGCCTGTTTTTTCATCACACTCAAAAACCTTCGCAAGAGCCATGGTCTCATGCTCTTCATTTATTCCCTTAAGCATTTCTTTTACGGGCTTTTGTGTACGGTCAAAGGCAAACATTGAGTAGTTGGGGAATTCAGGCTTTTTGCCTCTGTAAACTGCCGCAAACATATATCCCGTCACGGGGTCGTATTCCAGATTCTGAACACCGTAATTGGTATTACCGGTGTACACAAAATACTTACTGTCCGGCTTTTGGGGTCCGGAGGTGTGAACATTGTTCTGGTTAAGCGGCTGAGCATACTTATCCCAGTCCGAAGTATCATATCTTACCACTATCTGGTAGTCGTTGTCACTGCGTTCAAGGTCGCTGTATATTCCGTAGGCAACGTACAGATACTTTTTACCGTCTTTTTCGCCCGGCAGGGGTGCAAAGGTAGTACCGTCCATACCCGCACAGCCGTAGGTGTGTCCCTCGGCAGAAAAATCATTATACACCTCATGCATAAACACGGTGGTCATAACATCATCATGTTCGGCACTCATGCCTATGCGGTCGATCTTTTCAACATCAAACGAGGCAATATAAAATGCGTTACGGTCGATTGCTCTTCCCGTAGAATTTGCAATGCCCTTTCCGATGGCATCATCCTTATATTCAAGTGTTCCGTATACTTTGCCGTCATCATAATTGTAGGCTATACATCCCAGATGGCCAAGAAGTCCCTTTACCGTGCCTATAATATTGCCCTTCATATCGGTTTTTACAAACTCGGTGGTAAAAGAAAGATACATGTATTCCCTCTTTGCATCCACCGCAATACCCTGCACATGGCTGTGGCCGAAGCCGGAAACGTCTATGTTATCGGTATATTTCATAACTCAATCCCCCGGTAATTATATTTTCCTGAACAGTATACCATAAAAATAACTTTTTTTCAATGTTTTTGCCATATAAATATTGAAAAAAACGTATTTATGTGTTAAAATAACACTACCGATTTTTAATAAGGAGCACCATTATGACAAAAAACGAAATTTATACTTCTCTTGAGAAAATGAAATCTGAAAATCTCGCTCTTTCCGCAACTCTCACAGATAAAGCAAACATAACAGAGTATTCCTGCCTCGTAAATGACGGAATATGGACAAAAGCATTTCAGACGGCTCTCAACGAGCATGAATATATTATCATTCCCAAAAGTGATACTCCCTATTACATAGACGGCTCGGTGACCATTCCATCCAACCGACATATTGAAGCGGAAAACGGCGCAGTAATAAAGCTCTGTCCCGACACAGATGTCCTCATGCTGAGAAACGAAAACACTCGCGACGGCACACATTTTCCCATAAAAAGCGGTGAAGAAAACGTAAACATCTCAATAAACGGCGGACGCTGGGAGGAAAGCCGCACAACCCGTGCGGGCTACGGTAAAACGGGAAAATATGACGAAAACCGCAGTTTTTACGGCGTTTCCTGCCTTATGTTTTTCAACAACATAAAAAATCTGACTCTCACAAATGTCACCTTCTGCCACACAGCAGGCTTTGCCGTACAGATCGGCAATGTACAAAATGCTGTTTTTGAAAACATCAACTTCATCGAGTGCTTTGCCGACGGCATACACTGCAACGGCAACACAAAAAACCTGTGGGTGAAGAATCTGGACGGTGAGGTGGGTGACGACCTTATCGCGCTTAATATGTACGACTGGCAGGACTCCTCGGTGAATTTCGGTCCTCTTGAAAATGTATGGTGCGAAAATGTGTCATTAAAATCCACAACACTGTACAGTTCACAGCGCATACTGCCGGGCGTGTACTACTATGATGACGGCTCAAGTGTGGATTGCAGTGCACGAAACATTGTGTTGAAAAACTTCAGCGGTGTAAATGTATTCAAAATGTACTACCAAACACCAAGTTATTCCGTTGACACTCTTCCCGAAAAGGGCAAGGTGGGAAGCGGAGGAAATATATATTTCGAGGACATTGAGCTTGATCTTTTCCGCCCCGGCGACGGCACCCCCAACTACACGGAATCCGACCCCAAAACCGGTTTTTTCGGTGCATTTGAAATTGGTGCCAACATCGACGGGCTCTTCCTTGAAAACATCCGCGTAAAGCTTTACAAGGACAAATTTCCTCTGGGATATTTCATGACAGTGGGTCCCAAATCCTACCGTGCGGGAAATGTTGAGGTGTTCGACCCCTACGCAAGCTGTCATGTAAAAAACATTCATCTTAAAGATATTACTGTCAACGGACAAAAGATAACATCAACTGACGGGCTTGTAAAAGAAGTAGTATTTGATGATGTATACGGTGACGGACTCGCCTGCGGAAATGGCAAGGCGGAAAAAATTTTTCTTGAACAATAATTTTACATAAATATTTCACAAATCAAAAGGAGCATAATCATGTTTACAAAAGCAAAGGCAATATGGCTTAAAGGTCTGGAAAATGAATTTAACATTCAGGCGCTTTTCACCGCCGAATTTTCAAAATATGAAAGCCTCGCACTTAAGATAACAGGTGCCACCGCATACAGGGTTTACATCAACGACACCCTTGTTCACTACGGCCCCGCTCGTACCGCAGGCGGTTATGCCAGAATCGACGTTGTTCCGGTATGCGACTGTATACTCAAAGACAAAAATATTATAAGAATAGAAGCAGTCAACTATTACTGCAACTCCTTTGCCTTTGTCCGCCAGACAGGCTTTCTGCAGGCAGAAATTGTAAGCGGTGACGAGGTTATTGCGGCGACGGGCTATGATTTCAAGGCTTACCGTGTAAATTCAAGACTGCAAAAGGTCATGAGATACTCCTATCAGCGTTGTTTTACCGAGGTTTGGGACACTGCAATCCCCGACAGCGAGCACGAAATATGCTGTCCCGATATAAACGTTAAATATCTTGACCGCCACGCCCCCCTGCCCGACCTTAACGAAATTATGCTTGACGAAATTACACAGATAGGTGAATTCGGTTTTCTCAAAGAGGAATACCCCCACAGAAAACAGAGATTTATTGATTCAATAAACCTCACGGTAGACGGCAAAACCGACACAATTATGGGCTATACTCTTGACCAAATAGAAGAAAAGCCCATGTATGTATTCGACCAGCTGGACTACACCTTTGCCGAGGACAAAAAATCTCTCGGCTCGGCAATTTCGAAGGGCAAATATGCATTTTTCGACCTGAAAAAGAACATCACAGGCATGATACACCTCAAATTCAACGCAAAAACAAATTCAAAAATTTATATTGTCTTTGACGAAAGACTGGCTGACGGTAAAATAAACCACGCAATATGGTCCACTGTAAATATAGTTCAGCTTACTGCTCAGGGTATGCAGGATTTTTCAACCTTTGAGGTTTACGGCTTCAGATATGCGGCTGTATTCGTAATGGAGGGCGAAATAGAGCTTGACGGATTTTCTGTCATTGAATATAAAAATCCCATCAAGAATCCACCCGCACTCAAGTGTGACGACCCTCTTGTTCAGGGCATTTACACTGCGGCAGTTGAAACCCTCAGACAAAATTCCGTCGACCTTTACACAGACTGTCCCACACGTGAGCGTGCCGGCTGGCTGTGCGACAGTTACTACTCCGCACAGGCTGAATACGCCTTTACAGGCAAAACCGATGTTGAAGACGATTTTATTGAAAACTACCTGATTCAGACCTGCAAATATATTCCTTATGGTATGCTTCCCATGTGCTACCCCTCCGACCATTACGGCGGTCAGCATATTCCTCAGTGGGCAATGTGGTTCGTGTTGGAAATAGAGCAGTACAAACAGCGCAAGCCGGAATTTGATTTAAAGCGCTTTGAGCCTATTGCTTACAATCTTCTCAGCTATCTTGCACAATTTGAAAACGAATACCGTCTTTTGGAAAACCTGCCCGGCTGGAACTTTGTTGAATGGTCACAGGCAAACAGCTGGACAAAGGGCGTAAACTTCCCGACAAATATGCTGTACAGCGAAATGCTGTGTATCATAGGACGTCTTTTCAACGACGACCTGCTTATTAAGAAAGCGGCAAAAATACGTGATGCCATCGTTCTTCTGTCCTACAACGGCACCTTCTTCTGCGACCAGGCATACAGAAACGAAAGCAATGAGCTTATCACTTATCCCGACCGTATTACCGAGGTTTGCCAGTACTATGCATTCCGTTTCCGTGTTGCGGATAAAGAGAATTTTCCCAAGCTTTACGACATCCTTCTCACCGACTTTTACCCCAACACTACCATGTGGCCCGACATACCCAAGGTCAACGCATTTATCGGTATGTATGTGCGTATGGAGCTTTTACGCGAGTGGGGCAAAAATGAAATGCTGGTAAAAGAAATAAAAGACTTCTTCCAGCACATGGCACAGCACACAGGTACTCTGTGGGAGCATAAAGACATGACAGCCGGAAGCCTTAACCACGGCTTTGCATCCTATGTAGGCGGACTTCTTCTTGAAATATTCAATAAATAACAGGAGTAAATCATGTTTATAAAAGCTAAGCCGATATGGCTCAAAAATCTGGAAAACGAAATGAACATTCAGGCGCTTTTCACCGCCGAATTTTCAAAACATGAAAGCCTCGCACTTAAGATAACAGGTGCCACCGCATACCGAGTTTATATAAACGACGCTCTTGTTCACTACGGTCCCGCACGTACAGCGGGCGGATATGCCAGAGTTGACGTTGTACCCGTATGCGACAGCATTATAAGAGACAAAAATATTATAAGAATAGAAGCAGTAAACTACCACTGTATGTCATATTCTTTTGTCTGCCAGACAGGCTTCCTGCAAGCAGAAATAGTTAGCGGAAATGAGGTCATAGCGGCAACAGGTTATGATTTCAAAGCTTTCCGCGTAAGCGCAAGAGCTCAGAAGGTCATGAGATATTCCGGTCAGCGTTGCTTTACCGAGGTGTGGGATACCTCAATCGCGGACGAGCAACACGAAATATGCTTCCCCGACATACACATAGAGTATCTTGAGCGCCATGCTCCCCTGCCGGACCTTACCGAAGTAACGGCCGATGCCATTACTCAAATAGGCAATTTCAGTTACCTTGAAGAAGAATATCCCCACAGAAAGCAACACTTCATAAACGAAATAAACATTGCAAAAGACGGAAAAATCATTCCCGATACAGCATTTACCTTGGACGAAATCGACCAAAAACCAATGTACATCTTCGACCAGCTGGACTATACCTTTGCAGAGGATAAAAAGTCTCTCGGCTCGGTGATTTCAAAAGGAAAGTACGCATTTTTCGACCTGAAAAAGAACATAACAGGCATGATACGCCTCAAATTCAACGCAAAAACCAACTCAAAAATCATAGTTGCCTTTGATGAAAAACTGGTCGACAGTAAAATAAACCATGCTATTTGGGCTACCGTCAATATAGTCCAGCTCTCTGCCACGGGTAAACAGGACTTTTCCTTCTTCGAGATATACGGCTTCAGATATGCGGCGGTGTTCGTGCTGGAGGGCGAAATTGAGTTAGACAGTTTCTCTGTAATTCAGTATAAAAACCCCATAAAAAATACTCCGGCACTCAAATGTGACGATCCTCTTGTTCAGGGCATATACACCGCGGCAGCAGAAACTCTCAGGCAGAATTCCGTAGATATATACATGGATTGTCCTACCCGTGAACGCGCCGGCTGGCTGTGCGACAGCTACTACTCCGCGCAAGCAGAATACGCCTTTACAGGCAAAACCGATGTTGAAGACGATTTTGTTGAAAACTATCTGCTGCAGCGCTGTCCCGATATTCCTGAGGGAATGCTCCCCAAGTGTTACCCCGCAAACCACCTAAACAAAACCTTCATCCCCCAATGGGCAATGTGGTTTGTGCTGGAAATAGAGCAATATGTACAGCGCAAGCCCGATTTTGACCTGAAACGCTTTGAACCTGTTGCCTACAATCTTCTCAAATATTTTGCACCGTTTGAAAACGAATACCGTCTTTTGGAAAACCTGCCCGGCTGGAACTTTGTTGAATGGTCACAGGCAAACAACTGGACAAAGGGCGTAAACTTCCCGACAAATATGCTGTACAGCGAAACACTGTGCATCATCGGACGTCTGTTCAACGACGGCAAGCTAATCGAGAAAGCGGCAAAAATACGTGATGCTATCGTGCATCTTTCCTATAACGGCACCTTCTTCTGCGACCAGGCATACAGAAACGAAAGCAATGAGCTTATCACTTATCCCGACCGCATTACCGAGGTTTGCCAATACTACGCATTCCGTTTCCGTGTTGCGGACAAGGAGAATTTCCCCAAGCTTTATGACATCCTTCTCACCGACTTTTACCCCAACACTACCATGTGGCCCGACATACCCAAGGTAAATGCCTTTATGGGTATGTACATACGCATGGAGCTTCTCAGAGAGTGGGGCAAAAACGAAATACTGGTAAAAGAAATAAAAGACTTCTTCCAGCACATGGCACAGCACACAGGTACTCTGTGGGAGCATAAAGACATGACAGCCGGCAGCCTTAACCATGGCTTTGCATCCTATGTAGGCGGGCTTCTTCTTGAAATATTCAACAAATGATAAAAAAATAAATGTCAGCATTAGCGCAGTGTCCGGGGGACACTGCGCAGCGATATAAATTCCTGCGGAATTTGATATATGTGCTTCGCACTCGATATGCCGTAAGCGGCGCGATATGTCACTTCGTGACGAGAATTTATATTATACCGCATTCGGTTTTTTAAACCGAATATATCGCATTTGCGTAAGCAAATATATCGCGTTGTCGCAAGACAACATATCACCGGATAAATAAAACCTCTGAATTCGGTTTTTCATGCCGTTTTCAGAGGTTTTTTCTTATTTAACTATCCTTTAGAACACAATACATTTGCTGACATTTATTTTTTGTTTCTTATTCGTCATCCTGGTCGCTCAGACCCAGCGCGGTGTCAATGGGAAGAGATATAACCATTCCCTTTGCCTCGCTGTGAGCACCGCATTTTTCGCTTATTTCTTTCATAATGCTCAATTTGTTATCTTTATTCGCAACAATAAGCACCATATCCTTTTCTTCCTGCAAAGACACGCCCCACACGGTTGCCTGCTCGTTTCCTATGCAACGGCTGGGCACTACCGTACCGCCTCTTGCACCTGCGCCGCGTGCCGCTTCCATAACCTTTTCGCTGTATCCCTGGTTTACCGCCGCAATTATAAGATAATGCTTTATATCATTCATTTTTGTTTCAACCTCTCTTTGACGGTTATTTTCAAGTTGTCCTGTCATACGTACCAATATATTACTTGCGCCCGAAAGCGGAAGCGTAAATGCAATTCCGCTGTTAACGGTGCTCAGCTTAAGCTCACGTTTTAATTTTCTGAGCATTTTACCCGCAAAAACACCGGGCAAAAAAGTTATCAGCACGCATCTTTCGGGAGAACCAAGTCCCAGTACGTCAATCATTTCACTGGAGGCGGTGCCCACCGCGTTCCAGTCATACTGGATGGGAACATCGGCGGCACGGAACATTTCATTGGCTTTTTCCGCCAGCTTATGAGTCGTTATAACAATTAGCGCGTGAAGATCAATAGAATTATTCATATCGCCTTATTCCTCCTCAAATTCAATAATATCGTCGCCGTCATCGGGAAGTGCATTTTCGGGCTGTACGGCGGCAAGCTGTTTATTAAGTCTGACTTTATAGGTTAAGCCCATTATCTGCACGGCAATAAGCGGAGTGAGCGCAACCATGGCAACCGCACCGAAGGCGTCTGTCATTATATTTCCGCCCAGCGCCTTGCAGGCGCCTATACAAAGGGGCAGAAGAAAGGTTGAGGTCATGGGACCGCTGGCAACTCCGCCCGAGTCAAAGGCTATACCCACAAATATTTTCGGTACGTATCTAGACATTACAAGAGCTATTATATATCCCGGGACAATTATGATAAGTATGGGAATGCCGGTAAGTATTCTGAGCATTGCAAGCCCGATACTGACCGCAACACCTACCGAGAGACAACGGTTCATTGCCTTTGCGGAAACCGTACCGCTTGTAACCGACTGCACCTGGCGGTTGAGTATCTGTATTGCAGGCTCGGCTTTAACAATAAAATATCCTATAAGCATGCCGATGGGAACAAGTATCCACTTTTGTCCGCCCTTTGCAAGCTCGCTTCCCAAAAGAGAGCCTACCGGTGCAAAGCCTACATTAACACCGCACAAAAACATTACAAGACCTACGTATGTATAAATAAAGCCCACTACAATACGAAGCTTCTGTATGCGCTGATATCTGTGGCTGAAAAGCTGAAAAATTACAAACACCGCAAAAATAGGGGCAAGCGAGATAAAAACTTCTTTTGCATAATGAGGGATTTCGCGTGCAAAAGCACGGAAAACATCCTGCATTGTTTCCACTTCCACTATGACAGGGGTTGTATCGGTAACACCCTCGCTGCGGAAAAACATTCCCAGTATCATAACAGCAAGTATAGGGCCTACACTGGAAAGAGCAACAAGACCGAAGCTGTCGCTGGAGGCGTCCTTGTCACCGCGCATTACGGTAAGACCAACACCCATTGCCATAATAAACGGAACAGTTATGGGACCTGTGGTAACTCCGCCCGAGTCAAAGGCTACCGACAGAAAATCAGACGGCACAAAAAACGACAACACAAGAAGTCCCGCGTAAAGCATCATTAGAAGTGTGGAAAGATCGATTTTGAATATTATTCTCAGTACAGCCGTAGCAAAAAATATACCTACGCCTATTGCAACCGTCCAGATAAGTGTTGCATTGGGCACGGACGGCACCTGATTTGAAAGCACCTGAAGGTCAGGCTCGGCAACCGTAATGAGAATACCCATCAGGAGACTGACGGTAAGTATAAACCAGCGCTTATTGGACTTGGCAAGTCCTGCGCCTATACCCTCGCCCAATGGGCTCATGGCAGTTTCTGCACCCAGCTGGAATGTACCCATACCTATAATGAGCATTACCGCGCCAACAAAGAACATCATCATGTTTCCCACGCCAAGCGGAATCATGAAAATACTCAGCACCAGCACAATACCCGTTATAGGCAATACCTCCGAGAGAGATTCAAGGATATTCGTTTTGAGCTTTGAATTCATTGAACTGTCCTCTTTCGTATGTTTTGCGTAACTAAATACCTACATATTATAACTTATAAATGCCCGCAGGTCAACCGAACAAATGATAAAATAACAAAAAGTTTACACCGTTTTGTAACAAAGGCTGTAAAAAATCAACTGCGATTTTTTACAGCCTTTTTTACTGCTTTACTGCTTCACCGCGTCGGCAAAAAGCCTTGCCTGCTCGGTTATTCTGCCAAATTCGCCGTCATCAACCCATTTGCCGTTGACTATGGCGCTTCCAACGCCTATGCCGTATGCGCCTGCCTTCATGAAATCGGGGGCGTTTTCGGGGGTTACACCGCCTACCGCAAGGAATTTTATGTGGCTCAACGGGGCGCGCAGTGCCTTAAGATACTTGTCCGCGCCGTCCGTGCAGGGGAAAAGCTTTACGAAATCCGCGCCTGCGTTGTGTGCCTTTTTACATTCGGTGGCTGTGTATGCACCGGGAAGAGAAACCATATCAAGCTCTATGGTACGCTTTATGACCTCCTCGTCGGTGTCGGGAGAAACGATATATTCCGCTCCTGCCGATTTTGCCATCTCAGCCTGCTCGACCGTTATGACCGTGCCTGCTCCTACTGTCATTTTATCTCCCATTTCCGCCTTTATTGCGCTTATGGCGCTCATAGTATCCTTAAAGGTTTCGGGAGCCTTCTGGTTAAATGTAACCTCAACCAGCCTTACACCGCCCTCATAAAGAGCTTTCGCCGCAAGCACTGCTTTGTCGGTTGCCACACCGCGCATTATGGCAATCACCTTGTATTGCTCTATTTTTCTAATTACCTCTTCTCTCATCGGACATTCCTCTTTCTTTATAATTTATCCGTTCCCACTACCGTGAGAACACCGCTTTTAACCTCAAAATGCACATCAAAGCCCGCAAATTTCATGCTGTACACCCTGTCGGGTTCATCATGGTAAGCAGGCCTGGGGTCCTCCGCAAGACACTGGATAAGTGCTTCCCTTTTTTCGCGGGGAATTAATTCAAGAAGCTCAGGCGGAAAAACCACCTGCACATAAAAATCCCTTTTTGCTTCGGAATAACCGCCTTTTGCCTCGGTACGGCAATCCGCCAGCGGAATATACGGCTTTATGTCGTAAATGGGGGTCATATCCAGTAAATCAACTCCCGAAACGATAAGAACATCACCGTCCTTTTCGTCTTTTTCCACACGCTCCAGCTTGACGCAGGAAAGCCCTATGGGGTTCGGGCGAAAGGGTGAACGGCTGGCAAACACACCCACACGGGTGTTACCGCCAAGCCTTGGAGGGCGGACGGTGGGAGACCACCCATCCCTGTGTGCAAGTGAAAAATCAAAAATCAGCCAGAGATGCGAAAAATCCTCTATTCCCCGAAGTGCATCGGGATTTCTGTATTGCGGCTCAAAAACCACTCTTCCCGTCAGTGACGAAGCACGTCCGCTCTGGCGCGGAATACCGAATTTTTCGGTAAAATCCGTTCGGATGTACGCTATCGGGGTTATTGTTATGTTATTTTCACCGCCGCTCATATCAAAAGCCCGTTTCTGTCTGATTTGGTTTTATTATTTTCATGTATGAACGCTCCGAAAAAATATTATTTAATGCCGTCAATGGTCCAGCGGTTGGGCTTACGGAACTTATCAAGCTCGGTAGTCTGCACATGGTCAAGCAGACGAAGCTTCCATTCCAGACGCGCCGGGTCGCACACATATTCCATTCTGGGATCCCAACCCAGACGTGAGTCACATTCCGCAAGGGGCAGTGCGCGTTTTACATTTTCACGCTCGCTGTCAAGGATTCTCTCACACTCGCAAATAAGTTTTTCGATTTCGTTTCTGTCGTTTGCCACGGGAAGAGCATGTGTGGCTGTGTACCAGTCCTTGGCGTTGATTCCCGAGGTTACAACACATTCCATATAATGTCCGAGATTTATAAGATAAGCGTACTCATCATTTATCTGTCCCACAGCTTCAAGCTGTTTTCTTCCTTCTTCGAGAAGACCCAGCATTTTTACAAGCCGTGCTCTCTGATACGGCATACGAAGTCCCGAGGGAGCAAAGGAGGTCTGATGTGTACCGTTATGAGGTCTGTAAGCGGAATCCATAAAATAACCCTTTGAACAGCCGTCGGCAGGGTATTTGTACTTTCCTGCAATGCTGAACGGGAAGGACGGGCCTACACGGAATGCTCCGCACTGCTCCTCGCCGGAGGGAGAAAGCAGTCTTATGGCTTCACTCCACAGCGAAAGTGCCGAAATGATTTCATTTTCATGACCTGCACCGAAATGACGGCGCATAATGCGTACAAGCTCACCGTCGGTATCGGTACAGCCGGTATCATACATGAATTTTATCATTTCGCTGATAATGGACGGCATAAAGCCATACTGGTGGCTTTCCATAATACCTGAAATGTTATATTTTTTCTTACAATCAATAACTGCCGCCGCACGGTTACGCCACTGCTGAGGCATGGGCTGATAAGGTACACCGCCCATATCCCATGTGTTACCGCCGGTATTTGTCATTGCATAAAGGCGTATTCCGCACTCGTGTGCCACCTCCGCCTCGCTTATAAAGTAACGTCCCGGGCCGGCAAAGGACAATGTATAGTCATAAACCTGCTCATATACATCACCGCCCAGATGGATAGGCTCAAAGGTCTCAAAGGTAACAAGAAGGCTTACGTCGCGGGGCAGACTGCGTATAAGCGCCTGACGTGCCGCGGTATCCGCATAGCCCCAGTTATAGCTCCAGAATACAATGTCCGCATCGGGGGTGTAGCGGTTGATGATGGATTTGATTTTGGAAAGCCAGGGGGCATAATCGGTACAGGGCCAGAAATCCGCAGAGGGCTTGTCGGCAGGTATGCCGTCCACGTGGTTTGCGTCATAAGGAAGCGGTGAAGCGTTGGGGTCTCTTGTGGGGAAGCCAACGCTCTCGCCCACCAGAACAACGCCCTTAAGCCCCGGGCACTGACGGAACAGTGCTCCGTAGGTGCTTTCGTAATGTCCGTCTGCGGCAGGGTCATCGGGATGGCAAAGACTGCGGTAGTAGCTGTATGCATAAACATCTATACCCCACTTAGCCGCACGGCGGATAAGGTCATTAAAATCGGTATAACCGCGCAGGGAAGAATTTTTGCCGGTAGTCATAACAAGCACAGCATCCATTCCCGCATGGGCGATCTGTGCCAGGTGCCAGTCGGGAAATTCGTCCAGCATATAGCCCGAATGGGTCATACGGGGAGCAAAAAGAGGTGCCCGCTCGGTCGTGCCGAATTTGATAAAGGGCGCAAATTCCGCGGACATTTCATCCTCCAGGAAGAAAAGCGCCTGTGCCGCGCCGCGCTCGTCGTGGGCGGTTATATCTATACCCTTTTCGGAAGCAGTAACCTTAAAGGCTTTATATGAACCGTATGAAGGGTCTATGGTAATATTGACACTGCCCTTGCCCGAGCGTGTGATACGTGCGGAAATATTCATAGTGTCAAAAAGGTAATCACAAAAATCGCGTGCGGCAGTTATAATTACATCTCCCGCATCGGCATTAAGTGCAATAACATCTCCGTCTTTAAAGGAGAAAGTGTTCTGAGGAACCGCAGGGAAATCGTAAAAACGCAGAGGATGAACCTTTTCAAGTCTCTCGCGGAATTGATACTTATTTTCTTTTTTCAGCATAATAGCACCTCATAATGGATAAATAATGTAAAAACAAAGAAGACTAACTAATTATAGCATAGGATGTACAAAAAAACAAGAACAAAAGAGTAAGAATTTATATAATTATTTTCGCCAAATATATATTTTCAGCGTCGTAATACCGCAAAACATAAAGTAAAATTCACATTTATTACACCACATGTACGTTTTATACAGCTTTCGACCTTTTTCGGCATAATTTAGGTTTATTGTTGTTCAAACTACGGCAAAATCATTACCATTTTTTGGTTAAACTCACAAAATTGGTAATTATTGGTAATTTTATCGAAAAACCTATTGACAATTATTGGTAAAATGTGGTATTATATAACTGCAAAAGGAAAACGATATAAAGAGAGGGCAAAAATATGAATCAAAAAAACAAAATAAGACTTTTCATTTACGACACTTCAAACGAATTCCGTCTGGGCACCGCTCTTGACCTGTAGCGACGCGGTTATGAGGTGACGGGAGACTCCGGCGATCCCGCCGAAACCGTTTCACGTATATGCCACAATCCGCCCGATTTACTGATTATGAACATATGGTTTCCCGCGGGAGACGAGCTCAGTATCATTACCGACCTTGCCAAGCGTCTTGACCACCGCATGCCCAAAACTATTCTCATTACGGGTGTTGACAACAGGCGTCTTATAGACCGTGCTTACGAAATGGGTGTATCAACCTGTCTCCTGCGGCCCTATACCGTGGACACTCTGTGCGAACGCATCAACCGGACGGTTTATATCGAAAAGGGCGAGGATTTCAATCTGGAATCGCACGTGACAAAAATCATACATCAGATAGGCGTTCCCGCACATATTAAGGGCTATCAGTATCTTCGTACCGCCATTGTGATGGTTGCTAACAACAATCAAATTATAAATGAGGTCACAAAGACACTCTACCCTACCATAGCACGTGAATACGATACCACCTCCTCACGCGTGGAGCGTGCCATACGGCATGCCATAGAGGTAGCATGGGACAGGGGCGATGTGGAGGTGCTGGATTCATTTTTCGGTTACACCATTCACAAAAACAAAGGTAAGCCTACCAATTCCGAATTTATCGCCATGATTGCGGATAATCTGCGGTTGAAAATGCAGTTCAGAGCAGGCGGTAAAATTTCGTAAATCCGCATAAAGTCCTCCAAACAAAGAAGGCAGATGAAACCATCTGCCTTCTTTGTTTACATAATCATGTTGACTTTTTGAGAAAAATAATGTAGAATATGGCTCGAGGTGATTTTAATGGATAACAGAGAAAGCGCACAATACAGCAATAACTACGTTGAATACATCGTGCCAATGAAAAATAACAGCTCACTTCTTCTTAAAAAAGCAGGCATACTTGCGCTGATTGCAGTACTGTCTGTTGTCGGAGCGCTGTTCATACTGAATTCTCCATTTCTTCCGGTAATGGTGATTTATCTCGTGCTGGTCGGCATACTGGGTTGGTTCTTATGGCAGTTTGTAAGCATCGAATTTGAATACTGCATTGCCATGGGTGAAATGGATATGGATATTATCTACGGTCAGCGTCGGAGACACCGTATTGCATCCGCAAAAATCAAGGATATGACAATCATCGCCCCCTACGGTGAAGAGTACATGAATCAGATAAATGCTTCCGACATAAACAAGCGTATTTTTGCCGCAAGCGACATCAACTCCCCCGATACATATTTCTGCATTTACAATGACGAAAAAAACGGCAAGACCATTCTTATATTCGAGGCTACCGTAAAAACTCTGGGCATTATGAAGTTCTACAATTCAAAAGCCACCGTGGTAAGCGACAGAGTCACCCACTGATGAAAGGCGAATTGCGCACCTGCGGAGGCATAACTTATATACTGTACCGCAAAAATATAAAAAATATGTATATACGCATCAGCCGCGACGGTGAGGTACGTGTAAGTGCAAACAGGCGCATAAGCCTCGGGCGCATAGAAGATTTCATTCTGCAGAATGCAAAAAAGGTAACCGCGCAGCTTGCGCGGTTGTCTTGTGTTACCCCCGAAAAGGACATAGACGAGGAAAAGTGCCGTATGCTGTTTGAAGAGATAAGCATGAAATTCTATCCCCTCTTCAGCCGTTACACAGGCGGTAAACCGCCGGAAATCAAGCTCAAAAGCCTGCGTGCAGCATGGGGAATATGCCACACGCGGGATAACTATATTTCGCTAAACAAACGGCTTTATTTAAAGCCAATTGAAGCGGTGGAATACGTAATTCTTCACGAATACACACATTTTGTGCACCCAAACCACCAAAAAGAATTTTACGCACATATAAAGAGCATAATGCCCGATTACAAAGAACGTAAAAAGCTTCTTAAACAGTAAAAAGAGAGAGCATTTCACAATGTTCTCTCTTTTTTATCGGCTTATTCTATTCCGAAAACGCGCTTGGCGTTTTGGTTTGTAACTTCTATGATGTGCTCCACATCCACATGTCGTAAGTCTGCAATTTTTTGTGCCGTAAGATAGGTGTAATGGGAGGTGTTTGTTTTACTGCGGTATGGTACGGGTGTGAGATAGGGTGCGTCGGTTTCGATAAGCAGTCTGTCGTCCGGAACATGAAGCACGGTTTCAGTAAGATTAACGGCGCTTTTGAAGGTAACCGAACCGCTGTACGATATATACCAGCCGCGTTTTACCAGTTCCTTTACCATTTCACTGCTTCCGGAAAAGCTGTGCAGTACGCCCCATGCCTTATGGCGGGAGATTATATCCATGGTAGGTCCATGCGCTTCCCGGTCATGTACCAGTACGGGGTAACCCGTCTCCTCAGCCAGAATAAGCTGTTGCTCAAATATTTCCTTTTGTATATCTCTGGGTGAAAAATCGTAATGAAAATCCAGTCCTATTTCACCTATGGCACGTACCTTGGGATGCTGAAGAAGCTTTAAAAGCTCCTCTTTCCAGTTTTCCGGCATATTGGCGGTCTCGTGAGGATGAAAACCCGCGGCGGCGTACACAAAATCATATTTTTCCGCCAGCTCTATTGACACGCGGGACGATTCAAGCTTACAGCCGACATTCATTATATACTCCACTCCCGACGGGCAATATTCCGTGGGAGAGGTCATACTCTGCAATATTTCATCTCGTATTCCTTCAAAGCGTTTGTCATCATAATGTGCGTGGGTATCAAAAAGTTTAGCCATATTACTCCTCTGTATCGGTTCTGTTGTAGTTTGAAACAAGAATGTTTATATCGTTTACATCCACTGTTCCGTCGGAATTGAAGTCCGCCGCGGCAAGCGTAATGCCGTCGCCGCTGTTGCCCAGCTGAGCGAACAGTGAGTTAAGGTCATTTATAAGTATCTTACCCGACCCGTCAAGGTCACCCGCAAAGCGGGTTATGTCGATTTCGGAAATAATTCCTTCATCCGAAGCGGTGCGCAGTGCGGTATAGCCCAGATAACCGTCCTTTATAACAGCTATTCTGTACTGCTGTCCCCTGAGTGCCCTCGCCAGCATATAATTGCCGTTTTCATCCGTAACGGCAGTCTCAATAAGAGTGTTTCCGCTGTAAAGACGTATTTGGGCATTTTTTGCACCGTAGCACTTCACACTGCCGACGGCAGGCGAAATTATACCGTAAACATGCGGTTTGTCAAGGTGTCCGCCCGTTACAAGCAATGTCGCGTTACACACGTTCATCGGAATAAAAGGGTCAAATACGGCATATCCGTCCGAATTACACTCGGCATAGCCGATATATACTATATCATCAAAGTTTACACTGTCCGCGTCATGTCCCTTTACCGCAAAAAGAATATACTGCTGTCCGATATTTTCAGTGCCCGCATTATATCTGACTGAGTATTTTCCGTTTTCGGGCTGTACTGTTTCAACCGCAAAAGCCGAAATGCACAGCAGCACAAGAACAGCGCAAAAAATCAAAAACTTTTTCATACATACTCCATAAAAAGCATTTATTGCTATCATCAATATAATATACAACAAAACGTATCAAAAATCAATACCGATTTTGAAAATTAATATTTTCGTTGTTGTACCATGATATTCCGAACACATTTACAATTGCATTTCAAGGAACATTTTGGTGAAAAAAACGTCCAATCGCAAAAGGAGATGGTTAGTCATGAAAAAGCTTTTAATTCTCTTAACTGTCGCAGTTTTGTTTTTGGGGAGCTGTAAATCTCCCGGTCAGCGTACCGAAAAGGACCTTGACGCAGTACGACAGAATGCATACACCTTCGTTAAAAGTCTGACCGAAAAGAAAATTGATTATATAATAATAAACGCTGACGGCAATGAAGATATACTGCATGGAAATGAAAACTGTCTGCCCGTAATCGAGGCAATTTCAAAAACGGAATTTGAACGTGATGCCAACAAATACGAGCCGGGTGCCCAAGCAATGAAAATCACCCTCTGTTTTGACAAAGAAAACTATATTCTGACCTATCCCGTGTACGAGCATAATTATAAGGGAGATTACGAAAGCCTTGGCTGCACCATTGAAAACACCGATGCGGCCGTTTACATTGCAAATCTTATTGATGAAATCTACGGAGCGCATACGCCGGAGAATGTATGTCCGTATGCGCTGATGGTAATTGACGAGTTTTATTATTACACCGGTCAGGTGTACACCATGGACAGCAACGAGCAGCCGGAAATGCTGGGAAATGTGACCTCTGTCGTTCCCGAAAACCGTATGCCTTCCCGTGACGGTGAAGCAAACATTGACATTCTCGGTGCTCCTTACACTATGTACGACCAAAAGCTAATAGTGAAGATAGACAACGAATGGATATATTTTGAGAAAAGATAAAATCAGTGCTGAGTCGTTGACTCAGCACTGATTTTCTTTATTACAGTTATCTCGTTTCGGTGCAAAGTGCAATAAGGTCATTTACATTTGCAGTGGCAAGGCACTCAACGGTGTCGGATGCACCGTAGTATATTTTGACCTCGCCGTTATCCTCAAGTATCATACCGCCGGGAAAAATAACATGTGCACGGCAACCGTTCACGTTGGTTTCATGCTCATTTTCGGGGGCAATAAGAGGCTGCTTGGAATAGCCGATAATCTTATAGGGGTTTTCAAGGTCAAGAAGCATTATTCCCGCACTGTAACGCTTTCTCCAGTAAGGCTCCCAGCCGTTTTTACCGCGGGTGGGGTCCAAATCGACAGCGTGGAAGGTGGTAAGCCAGCCTTTGTCGGTTCTTACGGGAGGTGCGGCAGGACCAATCTTATCGTTTGCAAAGGGAACATCCTCGACACCCAGAAGAAGCTGAGTATTGCCCCAGTACTTAAGGTCGGGAGAATCGGAAATCCACATATCAAAGCGGTCTACTCCTCCTCTGCCGTATACGGGGAAGGGACGTTCCAGACGAATGTATTTGCCGTTTATCTTTTCGGGGAACAGCACCATATTTCTGTTATCGGGTGCGGAAAGGCTGAGCACTTCAAGTCTTTCGAGGTTATGTATTTTGCCGATACCGCCCAGTATTCCGTGCTTGGTATCCACTGCAAAGCACATATACAGTTCATCATCAATTACGGTAAGTCGGGGGTCATAAAAGCGTCTTATCTCATCGGTTTTCATTTCCTGCTGAGACATAAAGGGCTTATCCTTGACCTTCCAGTTGATACCGTCATCACTGAACGCAATGCCAAGATGAGTACCCTCGAACATGGGAAGCTTCTTAGCGCGTCTTTCGTCAAACTCCTGCTGATTGGTGGGGCCGTAATCATCACGGAATATCATAACGTACTGTCCTTGATACTTTACGATTCCCGCATTGAAAACAAGAGATGCCTCATAAGGAATATCTTCACGGGTAAGCACAGGCTTTTCGATTTTTGTTATAACGGGGGATGTTTTGAGTTCGGGCAAAAGTGTAGCCATAATTCTTTTCGTTTTCCTTTATAAAAGTTTATTTTGTTTCGGTG
This sequence comes from Oscillospiraceae bacterium, assembly GCA_015065085.1. NCBI lineage: Bacteria > Bacillati > Bacillota > Clostridia > Eubacteriales > Oscillospiraceae > Oscillospiraceae bacterium. The sequence goes on from SVQW01000017.1 coordinate 38,376, forward strand.
CAAAGTGCAATAAGGTCATTGACGTTTGCGGTGGCAAGACATTCAACGGTATCGGCGGCGCCGTAGTAAATCTTAACCTCGCCGTTATCCTCCAGTATCATACCACCGGGGAAAATAACTTGTCCTCGGAAGCCCTCGTCGCTGGTTTCATACTCGGTATCGGGAGCGATAAGGGGCTGTTTGGAATATCCGATTATCTTGTAGGGGTTTTCAAGGTCGAGAAGCATTATACCTGCGCAGTAACGCTTTTTCCATGCAGTAGCCCAGCCGTTTTTGCCGCGCTCGGGGTCAATGTCAACTGCGTGGAAGGTGGTAAGCCAGCCCTTGTCGGTTCTTACGGGAGGTGCGGCAGGACCAATCTTATCGTTGGCATAGGGAACATCCTCAACACCCATGAGAAGCTGGGAATTGCCCCAGAACTTAAGGTCGGGTGACTGGGAAATCCACATATCAAAGCGGTCTTTTCCGCCTCTGCCGTATACGGGGAAGGGTCTTTCAAGACGGACGTACATGCCGTTTATTTTTTCGGGGAACAGTACCATGTTTCTGTTATCGGGAGTGGAAAGGCTGAGTATCTCAAGTCTTTCAAGGTTATGTATTCTTCCGATACCGCCCAGAATACCGTGTTTGGTATCTACCGCAAAGCACATATAAAGCTCGTCATCGATTATTGTAAGTCTGGGGTCGTAAAAACGTCTGATTTCATCGGTTTTTACATCATCCTGATGCATGAAGGGCTTTTCGTTGACCTTCCAGTTGATGCCGTCATCGCTGAACGCAATACCCAGATGAGTATCAAACATGGGAACGGGCTTAGTGCGCTTTTCCTCATATTCCTGCTGATTTACAGGACCGTAGTCATTGCGGAATACCATTACGTACTGACCATGGTACTTAACAACGCCTGCGTTGAAGACCAGAGATGACTCGTAAGGAATGTCATGACGTGTAAGAAGGGGTTTTTCAAGCTTGGTAACAACGGGAGAGGTTCTGAGCTCGGGGGTAAGAATCTTCATAGTCCTTTGTTCCTTTCATTCAAGTTCAAGATATTTTTTTATTTTACTGCTGATGTTTTTGTAGTTCTCATCAGCTTCATGCTCATCTTTTCCGTTTACGCTGTAATATATTTTGATTTTCGGCTCTGTTCCCGAGGGACGTACCGCAATCCATGTGCCGTCGGGGAAAATATACTTTATAACATCTGCCTTGGGCAGAAGTCCGAAGCCCTCTTCGGCAGGGGTGTCGTTAAGATAATCGATTTTTTCGCACTGCTCAAAAAGGTCGTTTTCGCGTAGCTTTTTCATCATACCTGCGATTCTTTCAATGCCCTCTATGCCTTTGAGTGTAAAGCTTTCAAGCTTATCAAGGCAGTAGCCGTACTGTTCATAAAGCTCCTGCAAGCGATGCCACAGGGTTTTGCCCTGATTTTTCATGACCTGCGCCGCTTCACAGATAAGCACTGCCGCACATACAGCATCCTTGTCGCGTGCATGAGTTCCCGATAAGAATCCGTAGGATTCCTCATAGCCGAAAACAAAGGTGTGTCCGCTTTCTTCAAAGCGTGTCATCATTTCGCCTATGTATTTGAAGCCCGTAAGAGTATTGAAAACCTCTATCCCGTTTGCCTGAGCTATCTTTGCACCCACCTCGGAGGTAACAATAGTCTTGACAACAGCGGGCTTATTTAATGATTTGATATCCGTGTGACGGATAATGTGGTCAAGTATCAGTGCTCCTATCTGGTTACCGCTTATAAGCTTGTATCCGCTGTCCGTTCTGACAGCTATTCCCACACGGTCGCTGTCGGGGTCAGTACCCAGAACAATATCAGCGCCAATGCTTTCAGCAAGCTTTATGCCCTCTGACAGCGCTCTTTTGTCCTCGGGATTTGGCGAAATAACGGTTGGGAAATTTCCATCGGGAGTGTCCTGCGACGCAACCGGCGTCACATTTTCAAAGCCATCCCTTGCCAATGCCGCTTTGACGGGTACACTTCCCGTTCCGTGCAGAGGTGTGTATACAACTTTTATGTTCTTCTTGCCTTCAATTCGGCTGACCTTCAGCACCTGCGAGACAAACGCATCGGAAGTGTCCGCATTTCTGACAAGCTCCTCACGGCGTTCAAACAAAACAGTACGATAGTCTGTTATTGCTTCGATTTGTGCATATATCTCATTAGCGATATGAGGCACAATCTGACAGCCGTTTTGGTCATACACCTTGTATCCGTTATATTCCTTGGGGTTATGGCTTGCGGTGATAACTATACCTGCCAGTGCATTCATATGCCGTACTGCAAAGCTCAGCTGAGGTGTGGGTACGGGCTGAGAATGAAAATGCACAAGTATTCCGCTGTATGTAAGAACATCTGTGGCGGCATGGGCAAATTCCCTGCTGTTAAGGCGTGTGTCATAAGCGATAACCACACCGCGTTCAAGGCATTCCGCCGGAGTATACTTTTTCTTAAGATAATTTGCAAGTCCCCGGGTTGCACGTCCCACGGTATAGCGGTTCATGCGGTTAGTACCCGCGCCCATTACTCCGCGCAGACCGCCTGTTCCGAATTCCAGATGTCTGAAAAATCTGTCCTCTTTTTCCTTTTCGTCGTTTTCCACAGCACCAAGCTCATCTTGCGTGCCGGTATCAAAATAGCTGTCCGTTTTCCACAGACGAAATAAATCATTATAATTTTCCATATGTTTTACCTCGTATTAATATTATATATACAAAAATGTCTATTGTAAATTCAAAAAATAATGGTATAATTAAGAAAATCAACGAATTTGAGGTTTTTCAAAATGTCGAAAAACATTGATAATATCGTAAAACAAATTAAAAGCCACTGCGAAATTTCAATACACAAAAACTCAGTCCGTTCATTTATACCCACCCACTGGCACGACTATTTTGAATTTGAGCTGGTGCTGGAGGGAAGCTATGACCATGTGTGCAACGGCAAAAAATATGTTGCACATCGCGGTGATGCCTGGATAATGTCCTACTTCGACCACCATTCACTTGAGCCGCACGATGACGGAAAAATACTCAATATCGGCTTTTCGCCCGACTATGTATCGGGTGAGCTTTCCGACTACATAGCCCGCTTCAGCAATATTCTGTGCCGTTTTGACGAAAATGAGACCCAATACCTGTGTGCCAGATGCCAAAAGCTGAAAGAGGAATTTGAAAACCACGCACCCTTTTACCGCCAGAACAGCGAAGCGCTTTTATCCGAAATAATAATAATCACACTGCGCAAATCCGACAGAAATGCGGGGGACATATCCCATCTGCCGGGAATTCTGCAATCCGTGACCTCATATCTGCACAAAAATTTCAATTCGGACGTAGCACTAAGTTCCGTTGCGGAAAAATTTTACGTGTCGCCGGGACATCTGGGTTTTCTCTTTAAAAAGACCTTTGGCACATCGTACAACAACTATGTCAACCGAATCCGCATGAAGCATGCCTGCAACATGCTGTCTTCCTCTGAGCTGCCCATACGTGAAATAGCACTGCGAAGCGGCTACAATTCCCAGGAGCACTTTTTCTACACCTTCAAAAAGCACTTCGGGTGCACCCCTCTCACCTACCGAACCAACAATCCGCAGAAATAAAAAAGCACTGTTGCCGTCAGGCAACAGTGCTTTTTTGTCAATCCTTGGGACCGAGAATTATATTTGAACTTGCAAGGTGCTGGAGCAGCAGAATAGCATCCGAAACATTTATGCTTCCATCGAGAGTTGTGTCACCATAGAGGTGTTCAACCTTAACGAGGCAGTTTGCTTTTGTGCTCCTGTTATTTTCCGCAACAGCTGTTATAGTTACTTCACCCGCCCTTTTTGCAGTAACAACACCGTTTTCAACCGTTGCAATTTTTTCGTTGTCTGAAAACCATATCACATCATCTGAAATATCCGAGTCGAGGGTAGCCGTCAATGTCACTTTTTCACCCTCGTACAATATTACTGCTGATTTATCAACAGACAAAACGGCAGGTACGGGTCCGTTGGACGAATATACAAAATCGGCATCGGTCAACGCATCATTTTCTTTGCCTATATTTACACTGTTAAAGGCAGTCTCATCACCTGCATAGTACACCGTTTTAAGCTTGCGACAGTCATTGAAGGCATAATCCTTTACTGCATCAACACTCTGAGGAACAACAAGCTCGGTAAGACTTCTGCAATACTCAAAGGCAGACTCGCCTATGGTTTTAACACCGTAAGGCAGGGTTATCTCCTTTAGGTTAATACAGAAATCAAAGGCATAGTCACCTATGTAGGTTATACCATCGGGCAATTCAACGCTTGTAAGCGCTTTGCAGAAATCAAAGGCATAATCACCCACGCTTGTAATACCCTCCTCTATAACTACCTTTGATATTTTGTCACGCATATCATACCACGGCACGTCAAGGTCACATTCCCAGTTTGTCATATCACCTGTACCTTTGATGTACATCACACCGTCAACGGTCAGCGGAGTGAACGCGGCATTTTCTCCGCAATCATTTATGCGGTATCTATATCCGTTTGCAACAGCATATTTGTGTGCATAAGAATCTTCGGAGCAATATATAATAACAGAGTACGAGTCTGAAAAACCAGAATAAATGTTTTTCACGCTCTCGGGAATGTATATTTCCTCAAGTGCATCACACATACCAAATGCAAGCTGACCTATATCCGTAAGACTCTCGGGGAGTATAACACATTCCAACGAATTACAATAGTAAAATGCCATTTTGAATATATACTTAAGCTTTGAATTCTTGCCAAAAGTAACTTTCTTCAATTCATAGCATTCATTGAAAGCGCCCTCACCCAGTGTTGTCACACCGTTGGGAATTTCTATGCTCTCCAGTGCAATACAACCACTAAACGCCATGTCTCCTATACTATCAAGCTTTGATTCTCCCTCAAAATTAACACTTTTCAATGACCGGCATTTTCTAAACGCCTCTGCACAAATGGAAGTCACATTTTCGGGAATTTCTATGCTCTCCAGTGCAATACAACCACTAAACGCCATGTCTCCTATACTATCAAGCTTTGATTCTCCCTCAAAATTAACACTTTTCAATGACCGGCATTTTCTAAACGCCTCTGCACAAATGGAAGTCACATTTTCGGGAATTGCTATGCTCTCAAGCGATATACATCCATTAAACGCACCTTCACCTATACTCTCAAGTTTTGATTCATCGGCAAAAACAACACTTTTCAAATTCTCAAAACCTGCAAATGCCATATTGCCGATAGTTGTTACCCCTTCGGAAATTTCAACCCCAACTATTTCGTCAGTAAAAGTCTCCCATGAAATATCATTATAATCAACCCAATTATAACTATTATACATGGCGCCGGTACCGTCTATTTTCAGAATTCCGTTCTCATCAACAAGCCAGGTGATATTGTCGCCGCATCTTCTTTCTATCAATTCACCGTCAAATTCACCTGCCTGCGCATCATCCTTGAAGAACAGTATGTATGCCATATCAAGTACATCGCCTACTTTGGCATCCTCTATTCCGAATTCAAAGCTTTCAATTTCTCCGCGGAATTCATCATTTACACTCGCGTCTATAGCTTTGAGAGAAGTAAGGGACGAGAAGTCAAGCGCTATAACGCTGTATCCATTCGTGTCTGTGTCTGTTGCAGCTAATTCGAAGTTTACAATCACATCCTCGGAACGGTCGGTTGTAAATTTGATGTAAGCGTTCTTCGCTTCTGCATTGCTGTACTTGTAGCCTATTTTTATAAAAGGATATTTGCATGCTTCAAATACATGCTCCGAAATCATGTTTACGGCAAAACGCTTGAGTGAAAATTCCATGTTATTTTTTACCGTATATTGCGCGTGTGCAATTTCGCTGTCGCTCTTTTTCACAAACTCTTCTGCGGCATTAAAGCATCCGGTGGTATTGAAAACAGCCGAAGTCCCAAAATTCCACCAAACAGCATCCTCATACTTCAAAGGCTTTGTGGGGCAAACACAAGGTGCTTGTCCGCACTCGTCACAGAAATACGCCTTTGCTGTATAAAGCTTTGCATTTTCTTCGCTTACAAAGAACGCAATCGCTGTTACTGTCATGTCCTGGCTTGCTTCAATCTTGAGATTGGTAAATTCACCCTTCCAGTTGGGGAAGTCTGCTTTATTGCTGAAGTTTGCAACATTTCCCTCTGCAAGGTTTATTTTTCCGAGCTCTGTTTCTCCGTCGTAGAAGGTTATGGTTCCTTCAGTGGCACCAAGTACCTTCACTACAGAATATCTGTCAAGATCAAACTTGTTTCGGGACATCAGAGAAGTGGTTGTCTTAACACCCGCCTTAAGATTTGCGCCGTCGGTAACATCTGTATCGGGAAGGAATGTTGCCGCAAATGCAGGGTCGTTCTTGAATTCCCATGCTACCATGTCGAGGTTGTCGGGCTGTTCCGTTACATTATTTGATTTGTCCTTTGCAATATATTCATCGCAGTCCTGCTGAGTTGCAAAGAACATAACGCTCTCAATGTACATTACAGAGCCGATTCCGGGAGAATCGTTGTAGTAGTCAAGACGACCGCCGTTAAATAAAGTGGGACCATTGGGGAAACCGTCACTCATGACACCGCCGTCAAGATATGTGATATCTTCATCTACGATGTACTGCCACTGACCATTTGCGCCGGTACGACCGATATTCTTTTGGAAATATCCGCTATCGGTATTGTAAGGTCCTAATTTATCATCGTAGGTGGGATACAAAACTACGTTTCTGTTACCATCAATCATAGGCATGATTTTGTAGACAGCGATTTTATAATCAGCTACAGGGACAGCAAAGTTAGTGAACCGAATGTTAACGTCATTATTTCCGGTGGTATGTCTAACCATTAAAACTTTTTTACCGTCATCCAATGTCGCAATTGATTTTTCGCTATTCGCTACGCTACCGGTATGGTCGTTCATCTCTGTTTCACTGTCAAAGCGGAAATTTATAGGAGACTTGGTGTATGCATAAGGTGCCTTGACAACAGTAATCTTGATAAGTTCGGACTTAGCGCCGTTTACTTCTGCATAGAACATAACAAGACCTGTTGCAGAGGTATCGGTTTCGGTAAGAGCATAAGAGGCTTCGGTGGCGCCACTGATAACTTTAGCACCTTCTCCGCTTCCGTATACCTCCTTGTACCACTTTATTGTGGCTCCTTCCGGGGCTTCTACCGAAAGAACAATATCTGCGCTGCCGACATATACGTTTTCTGCTGTAATGTTTACGGGAAGAAGCTCGTAGCCAAGAACGGTTGAAGTAACGGAAATAAGCATTGCCATCACCGCAACAAAAACAAGTAAACGAATGAGATTGTTATTATTCATGTTCTGTCTCCTTAATTGAAAAGTAAAAGAAACTATATGTACCGAATGTTATTGTGTCTGACACAATACAATACAATACAATACAATACGAACAATTATATCACATTTTACTGATTTTTGCAATATTTTATTTTTATCGCAAAAACAGAAACGGAGCGCGATGCGCTCCGTTTTCTTTATATCTATTCAACCGGTTCGATAAGACCGTACTCGCCTTCTTTATTTCTCTTGTATACCACGCATACTGCGTCGGTGTCCTCGTCCTTGAAAACATAAAACTGATGCCCCAGCATATTCATCTGTAATATTGCTTCCTCGGCACTCATAGGCTTGTAGAGAAATTTTTTCACGTGGGCTATGTTAATTTCGCTCTCCTCATCATCAAAATCATCCTGTACACCATCAAATGCACCTGCGCGAAGCCTTTTTTCCAGCTTGGTTTTATATTTCCTTATCTGTCCCTCTATTATATCCATGCAAAGATCCACTGCACTGACGGGGTCTGCCGCCGATTCCTCTGCACGGTAAAAATAGCCCTTGTCAACTATTGTGAGCTCTACCTTGACCTTGTTGCCCTCCTCCTTGACGGTAGCGGTGATTTCGGTATCCTCGGGGAAAAATCTGTCAAAGCGTTTGAACTTTTTGAGAAAAGCATCTTTAACATCCTCGGTGATATTGAACTTTCTTGCAACAAAATTAGCTTTCATGTAATCAGCTCCTTGTATGTTATCGAAACAAATCCGTTGTTTCGTTGTATATATTGTATCACAAATGATATTAATTGTAAATACATTTTGTTGAATTTTTCAAAAACTATATGTTAACTTTTTTAATTTTTAACAAAATTTGACAGCAAAAACGGAGTGATGCCCAAAGACATCACTCCGTTTTTCAGTTATTATATACTATTTCGCCGTTTTCAAGAGTTGCAGTCACATTGTCGCCTTCTTTGAATTTTGCTTCAAGCAGTGCGTTAGAGAAGGTGTCCTCCACCTTGCGCTGTATCTCACGACGCAGGGGACGTGCACCGTAAACAGGGTCGAAGCCCGCATCGGCAAGAAATTCCACCACAGCATCATCAAAGGTGATGTTTATATTCAACGCGTTGACGCGGTTTGCGATTTCAGCCAGCATATTACGCGCAATTTTCTGAATATTTTCCTTGTCAAGCTTGCGGAAAACGATAATATCGTCAATACGGTTTAAAAACTCGGGCTTGAAGGTCTGTTTGAGGCTTGACATAACCTCCGCCTCCGCATCCTGCTGTTCCTTTTCGGTGGGCTTTGTTTCGCCGAAGCCAAGTGGCTTATGCTCGGTAATGGCACGCGCGCCTACATTTGATGTAAGAATTATGACGGTGTTTTTGAAGTCCACCTTTCTGCCCTGGGCATCCGTGAGAACACCATCCTCAAGAATCTGAAGAAGGATGTTGAAAACATCGGGATGAGCTTTTTCAATTTCGTCAAAAAGGATGACGGAATAGGGATTGCGGCGTATCTTTTCTGTAAGCTGACCGCCCTCATCATAGCCTACATAACCGGGAGGAGAGCCGATGAGCTTTGAAACACTGTGCTTCTCCATAAACTCCGACATATCCACACGTATCATTTTATTAACGTCGCCGAACATCACATCCGCAAGCACCTTGCACAGCTCGGTTTTACCCACACCCGTGGGACCGAGGAAAATAAATGAGCCTACCGGACGGCGGGGGTCTTTAAGTCCCGTTCTGCTTCGGCGGATAGCGCGTGACACGGCGGTCACCGCCTTATCCTGTCCGATTACACGTTCCTTTAAAATGCTTTCAAGATTGAGAAGCTTTTCCGATTCCTCCTGCATGAGCTTTTTAACGGGGATATTGGTCCACTGGGTTACAATGTCGGCGATATCCTCCTCGCCAATTTCGAGATTTATTTCACTGCGCTGCTTTTCCCACTGTTTCTTTATTTCGTCACGCTGTTCGGTCAGCTTTTTGACGCTTTCACGGTACTCGATGGCTTTTTCAAACTCCTGATTTTTGGCAGCTTCCTCACGCTTGGCGTTTTCCTCTTTTATCTGCGCTTCAAGCTCTTTAAGTCCCGTGGGAGCGGTAAAGCCGTTTATTCGTTTTTTTGAAGCCGCCTCGTCAATGAGGTCAATCGCCTTATCGGGAAGATAACGGTCATTTATATAACGCTTTGAAAGCTTAACCGCGGCTTTGACGGCATCATCGGTTATTTTCACCTTGTGGTGTGCTTCGTATTTTTCGCGTATTCCCATGAGGATTTCCAAAGCGTCCTCCTCGCTCGGCTCACCAACCGTCACCGATTGAAAACGTCTTTCAAGTGCAGGGTCTTTCTCGATATACTTGCGGTATTCGTTTATGGTGGTTGCACCTATTACCTGAAGCTCACCGCGTGCGAGAGAGGGTTTCAATATATTTGCGGCATCTACCGCGCCCTCTGCGGAGCCCGCACCCACCAGAGTGTGTATCTCATCTATAAATAGGATAACATTTCCAGCTCTCACAACCTCGGCAAGTATGTTCTTGATGCGTTCCTCAAATTCGCCGCGGTACTTTGTTCCTGCTACCATGCCCGAAATATCAAGTGTTATAACACGTTTCCCCGCAAGGGTTTCGGGAACATCTCCCGCCACTATTTTCTGTGCAAGTCCTTCTGCCACAGCAGTTTTTCCCACACCCGCCTCACCTATGAGACAAGGATTGTTTTTTGTTCTTCGGGAAAGTATCTGAATAACCCTCTGCATTTCGGTATCACGTCCGATAATGGGGTCGATTTTGCCTTCTTTCGCCGCCTGGGTAAGGTCTCTGCCGAACTGGCTGAGATTGGGTGTATTTTTGTCACCTGTGCCATGCTCACGCGAAGCATGATGAGCAGAAGCATCGACACCTTCTGTATTATCAGCGCCTGTGCTTTCCAGATATTCCATAAGTGTCTTATGAATTGTGCGAATGTCCCCGCCCAGTGAATTTATAATGCGTGTTCCCACGCAGTCCTGCATTTTAATAAGCGACAGCAGGATATGCTCCGTACCGGCAAGATTCTGACGGTAACGGCGGGATTCGTAGTAGGCATTCTGTATAATTGCCTTGGTGCGCGCGGTCATTTCGCTTGCCGAAACGTCACTGCGCTCTCCCGTTCCGCATACCTGCACCACCTTCTGATGCGCCGCATCAAAGGTGATACCCTGATTTTCAAGTATGCTTTGGGCAACGCACCCTTTTTCGGACAAAAGTCCCAGTAATATATGTTCGCTTCCGATATAGCTGTGCCCCAGCTCACCCGCGAGATTGTGAGATGCATTAAGGGCTTTTTCTGCTCTTTCGGTAAATTTGTTATTATTCATTTACATCACTCCGTCAAATATTTTTTTCATGTGCTCAGCACGGTGCATACGGCGTGTAAGACCATCCGTAACATCGCGGTTTTCCGCCATAATGGTAGCGGTAAGCAGTGTGTTCAGTGTGGAGTACAGCGCCGAGGGGGTGGTATCTTTGATGATTCCGCATGTAAGCCCGATGGCGATATCCGACAGAATATTGAAATACTCTTCCTCACTCATGAGCTTTGCACTTTTGGCAATCGCGGCAGAGCGAAGTATTTTATCCTCTGCCTGTATGGGTGACTTTTCACATATCGTCTTACGCGCCTTAAGCTCGCTGTCCACAATACGGACTATTATTTTTTTAAGGTTTTCTATTATCTCTGTTTCGCTTCTTCCCTCTGAATGCATATTGGAAATCTGGTATATGCTTCCTTTTGCCTTACTTCCCTCGCCGTACATTCCGCGAATGGTAAAGCCGAGTCCGCTCATGGAATTTGCAAGCGAATTAAGCTGACCCGTTTGTACCAATGCAGGAAGATGAAGCATTACCGATGCACGCATTGCACAGCCCAGATTTGTGGGGCAGGCGGTAAGATATCCAAGCTGTTCGTCAAATGCGTATTTTACATTTTCGTCTATCAGTGTATCGGTAAGGTCTGCATTTTTAAATGCCCGGTCAATATCAAATCCGGGAACTATGCTCTGGATTCTCAGGGTGTCCTCCTCGTTGACCATAACGGTAACGGTGTCGGCGGTTATAAGCTCTCTGCCTTCGGAACGTGCCGCGAACTCACGGCTGATAAAGTGTTTTTCCACCAGTGATATGCGCTCGGTTTCGCTCATTTTGGAATAGTGCGCTATGCCGAAGCTTTTATTTTCACGGAATATATCCCGTATTTTATCGCATATCTCGTTCTTCTGAGCAGGGCTTGTACGGTTGGGAAACGGATATTCCGCAAGGTTTCGGGCAAGGCGTACGCGGGAAGAAATGATAACATCGCCGTTCATATTATTCACCCTCCTTCTTATCGTTAATCAGCTTTATTCTGTCACGAAGCTCTGCCGCTTTTTCATAGTTTTCCTCCGAGACAGCCTTGGCAAGCTGTTTTTTAAGCTCCTCCACCTCATTTACTGTTTTTACGGGAACGGATTTTGGAGTTTTGCCCTTGTGGACAAGCTCACCGTGGAGCTTTTTGAGAGAGGGCTCGGATTCGGTGCGGAAGGTGTTATAGCACTCGGGACATCCGTACTTTGAATTGTCGCATATCTGTCGGAAGCTTGCACCGCAGGCGGGACAGCGCTTTATTTCGGGAATTGCGGTGCCCGTCCCGAAGAAAAACGGGCTGAAAATGTCCGAAAGCTCATCAAAGTGCTGGTTCTTGATATTCAATTCCTGCTTTGCGGCACATTCGGCGCAAAGAGCAGTGGTCTGAACATTACCGTTTATACTGGTCTTTACAAAATATGTTGCGGGTTTACCGCAGTTCTGACATTTATACACTCAAATCACTCCTTTATGAGAATAAGAATTGCGTTTTTGAAAAGGTCGGCGCGCACTTTGTTTCGTTTTTCACGCGGAACACCGTCAAGAGAAGTGTCGGAAAACAAAATATTCATGAGAGATGCTTCCCTTTTGGTAATAATATCCTTGTCAAAAAGATTGACAATAAATGCCTTTGCCGTGTCGCTGTCAAGGCTTGCGCCGATAGCATTGTAAAAATGCATCAGATAAGTATTTCGGTCCATCTTTACGCGGGTTATTTTAAGATAGCCTCCGCCGCCTCTGCGGCTTTCCACTATATATCCCCTTTCAGGCGTAAAGCGTGAGGTTATAACGTAATTTATCTGGCTGGGCACACAGCCCGCACGGCTGGCAAGCTCATTTCTGCCTATCTCCAGCGTGCCGTCGTTCTGCTCCAAAAGCTCGCTTATCATTTGTGCAACTATATCGGATATCAACATAACGTTCTCCTTGAAGTTTGATTTTGACTAACTTTGACCTTTGTTTGACTATATTATACCATGTTTTTCGTAAAAGTCAAAGTCGGTCAAAGTCAAATATCGGCGATTATAGCAAGTTACATCGATTTAGCTTTCGTTTTCTCGCAAAATCTTATTTTTTCGTGTTTTTTCAAGTTTTGATTGACAATAAAACGTAATTGTGCTAAAATAATACCACTAATTATTACGGAGTACAATATGAGAATAAGAAAAAGAAAACATACCGATGAAAGAATAGACGTTTGCCGCGATTTGGTGTGTGAAAACCCTGCGGAAAACAAAGGAAATTGGAAAGAGGTATTCGGCAACGAAAATCCGATACACATTGAAATCGGCTGCGGTAAGGGCGATTTTATCGTTGAATTATCACGCCGTAATCCGGATATTAACTACATCGCCATAGAAAAGGAAAAGGACGTTATCGTTCTGGCTCTGGAAAAAGCAAAGGCGGCGGAAACTTCCAACGTAATATATTGCAACAGCTATGCCGAAAATCTCACGGAGTTTTTTGACAAAGGCGAGGTGGAGCGCATTTACCTGAATTTTTCCGACCCCTGGAAAAAATCCCGCCATGCAAAGCGCAGACTGACAAGTCAGAAATTCCTGCAGGCTTATAAGGATATTCTCCCCTCTCACGGAAGTATTTTCTTCAAAACGGACAACCGGCCTCTGTTTGACTTTTCGCTGGAGCAGTTCCCTCTGGGAGGCTTCAGACTCGAAAACGTCACCTTCGACCTGCACAACAGTGAATTTGCGGCAGATAATATAATGACGGAATACGAACGAAACTTTTCCGCCAAAGGCTTCCCCATAAACCGTCTGGAGGCTTATGTACAGGAGGATACGGATGAAAAAACTGATAATATCCCCGGATAAATTCAAAGGAACAATCAGTGCCGTCAGGATATGCGATATAATAGAAGAACAATTTTTAAAGGAATTTCCCGATATCGAGATAATAAAGCTTCCCATAGCCGACGGCGGAGACGGTACTGCGGCATGCTTTGAAAGCCGAAACGGTGCAAGAAAAATCCCCTGTGAGGTATACGACCCGTTCTTTGAGCGCATTATGAGTCATTTTATAATGCTGGGCGAAACAGCCATAATCGAAATGGCGTTATACGCAGGTCTGGCACTTGCGGGAGACAGAAAAAATCCCCTCAAAGCCACCACCTACGGCGTTGGTCAGGCAGCGCTTGAAGCAATAAAGCAGGGGGCAAAAAAGGTTGTATTCGCTTTGGGCGGAAGTGCCACCAACGACATGGCGTGCGGTCTTTTGTGTGCCATGGGTATGAAATTTTACGACAAGGACAAAAAAGCATTTATCCCCACCGGCGGAACTCTGTGTGATATTGCGGATTACGACACCGTTGACCTCGAAAAGAACACCCGTGGTGTGGAATTTGAGGTAATGTGTGACATAGATAATCCCCTTTACGGCAAAAACGGTGCGGCATATGTATTTTCACCCCAGAAGGGTGCAGACGAAAATGCGGTAATAAAGCTGGACGAGGGCTTAAAGCACCTTTCCGACCTGTACACGAAAAAAAGCGGAAAAGATGTTTCACGTCTTGCCGGTGCAGGTGCCGCAGGCGGTATGGGCGGAGGTCTTAATGCTTTTCTGGGCGCAAGGCTTAAAAGCGGAATAGAATCGGTGCTTGACATTTTCGGTTTTGATGCATTGCTGAATGGCTGTGACATGGTAATCACAGGCGAAGGAAGACTTGATTCCCAGACGCTTGGCGGAAAAGTAATATGCGGTATTGCCAAGCGATGCAAGGCGCAAAGCGTGCCTCTGATTGCCATATGCGGAGACACCTTTTCCTGCCCAGACGAGATATATTCTCTTGGTGTTTCGGGCGTTTTTTCCATCAACACCTCCCCTATGTGCTTTGAGGACGCTGTCCCGCACTCCGCGCGCAATCTTGCCGCCGTGGCATCAAATATCGCAAAGCTGATAAAAGTAAGTGAAAGATGAAAGGAATTATATATGTCAAGCTATATCACTAAAAAGACAGACGGCGATACGGCCTGGTTTACCCAAGACCGCTTCGGTATGTTCATACATTTCGGCTTATATTCCATGCCTGCAAGACATGAATGGGTAAAGTCGGTTGAGAAAATCAGTGAGGAGAAATATGACAAATATTTCGAGCACTTCAATCCCGATATGTTCGATGCCTCAGAATGGGCAAAAAAAGCAAAAAATGCCGGCATGAAATACGCCGTACTGACCGCAAAGCACCATGAGGGCTTTTGTATGTTTGACTCGGCATACACCGACTACAAATCCACCGCCTGCCCCGCAAAAAGAGACTTTGTCAAGGAATTCACCGATGCTTTCCGCGCGGAGGGCTTAAAGGTGGGCATTTATTATTCTCTCATCGACTGGCACCACCCGGATTATCAGATTGACATATTCCACCCCAGACGTTGTGAGCCGGATGCCCGCGAGCAGAACAAAACCCGCAACATGAAAGCATACAGGGAGTATGTATTCAACCAGGTAAGAGAGCTTCTTACCAACTACGGAAAAATCGATATTCTATGGTTTGACTTTACATATCCCACAATGGAAAGCATACGGAACGAATACAATGAGTTTGCAATCAGGGATTATAAAGAATGGATGCCCTGGACAAATTCCGAAACATGGGACAGTGAAAATCTTGTAAAAATGATAAGACAGATCAATCCCGGTATCATCATAAATGACCGTCTTGGCTTCCCGCAGGATGTACGAACCCCCGAGCAAAGCATAGCTCTCGACTGGCCTCTTTACAAAGGTACAAACGAAAAAGCCGTGTGGGAATCCTGCCAGACGTTTTCCGGCTCGTGGGGATATTTCCGTGACGAAATGAGCTGGAAAACCCCCGATGCGCTCCTGCGTCTGCTCATAAACTGTGTGTCAAAAGGCGGGAACCTCATTATGAATGTAGGCCCCACCTCGCGCGGATACTTTGACGCCCGTGCAAACAAAGCGCTTGAAGCATACGGCGAATGGATGAAGTACAATAGCCGTTCTATATATAACTGTACAATGGCAGAGCCGGGATTCAAAGCACCCATCGGCACACTTCTCACTCAGTCCTCGGACGAAAAAAGGCTGTATATCCATCTGATAGATTATCCTTTTGCACAGCTCACCATGAAGGACCTCCCGTGCAACATCGGCTATGCCCAGTTCCTGCATGACGGCAGTGAAATACGTTACAGAAAAGAAGCAAACGGAGAAATATCCTTCATCATCCCGGGTATAAAGCCCGACTGCGTTATCCCCGTAATAGAGGTATTTCTGGATTGACGGAAAATACAGACGCAAAAAACAAGAGGCTGTCTCATTAGCGACAGCCACATAAGGAAGTTTTTTATGGAGTAGTTCCAAAATCAAGGAACTACTCCATTTTCCTTGTTATCCGACCTTATACATCTGCGGATTTTCTTGGATTTTATTTATTATATCCAAGATTTCTTTTTCATCAGGAATATCAATCATTCCAACGGCAGTAAAATAAATATCAACCTTCACATGACAATGACCGTCATATTTGTCGTTGCTGTGAACCTCTATCCGTTGTATCAGAGAATTAACTATTGTTGGGGTAAGCTCTCGGAAATCGGTTAGTTCTCTCAAAGTTTTTAACAGAAGTCGCATATCAATATTCTGTTGCTCTGCCTTTTCCAATTCCTGTTCACTTTTGGATATTGTTTCGATAAGCTCCCTTTGTTCACTCTCATACATAGAAGCCATACGGGAATATCTGTCATCACTTAACTTGCCCAAAGTATTATCCTCATAAATTCGGGATATTATCACATCAAGTTCAGATATTCTTCTTTTACCACTTTCAACTTTGGATTTAAGTTTTTGAAGTTCACTTTTCCTTGCGGTTTGGTTTTTAGTTGCCATAAGGTATAGAAACACCGGCTCGTAGCATCTTACAAAATCAGCCAAGTTGCTTATTGCCTCATAAACAATTCTTTCAAGAACAATATCTCTTATGAAATGTATTTGACACTCGCCCCGTCCGCTTTTGTAATTTGAACACCTGAAATGCTCTTGCTGTCTTGTCATACTTTTAGCAGCGGCGAAATGTAATTTTGCTCCGCAATCAGGGCAATATACCAATCCCGAAAACAGGCTTGTTCTGCCTGTTGATGTTGGTCTTCTTTTATGCTGACGAAGCTCCTGAACTCTGAGCCATAAATCTTCAGTTATTATTGCATCTTGTGTGTTAGGGATAATTTGTTGTTCATCTTCGGATTTATGGATAACCTTATGTACCTTGTAGCTTACAGTTGTTGTCTTAAAGTTCACAGTACATCCTGTGTATTGTCTGTTGTCGATAATCCCTGAAACAGTTGATGAATCCCAATAATATGGGTTTTCAGGATATTTATGAGTGGTTGATAATCCTTTTTCTATCTTGTATGCGGTAGGAATAAGGATTTTTTCTTGCTCTAACTGACGAGCGATTTGTGCAATTCCACGACCTGCAAGGGATAAAGAAAATATCTTTCTTACAACCTCTGCGGCTTCTTCATCAATTATCCATTTTTCTTTATCTTCGGGAGATTTCATATAGCCATAAGGAACTGTCGAGCTTACCCGCTTTCCGCTTGCAGCTTTCATCTGCCATACTGCACGAATTTTTTTACTTGTCTGTGCAGCATACCATTCATTGAATATATTGTTGAACGGCATCATTTCTGTTCCCGTATTACTCATTGTATCAACATTTTCCTGAATGGCTATAAACCTTATTCCAAGTGTTGGATATGTAATTTCAAGATATTTGCCGACTTCAAGATAATTTCTTCCGAAACGGGATAAATCTTTTACTACAATAGTTTTTACGATCCCTGCTTCTGCGAGTGCCTGCATTTCCTTAAAACCGCTTCTTTCAAAGGTAGTCCCCGAAATGCCGTCATCAATAAAAAATCTCGGATTTTTCAGCCCGTGGTCTTTGGCATATTTCATCAGGATTTCTTTTTGATTGGAAATACTATTGCTTTCTCCCTCTAAGCCGTCATCTTGTGATAATCTTCCGTATAATGCTGTTATTTCTTCTGTTGTTTGCCCTATAATATTTTGAGTTGTCATAATTCATTTCTCCTTCCCGACAACCGGGCATAGCAAAGGACTCGAAATGATTTTACTATGCCCGATAAAAATTGTCGAATATACTAAATTAAATTTTCTGATAAAATAATGTTTTTAAATTGCTCCAATACGCTTTGCTTGCCTTCGATATTAAAATGGGAATGTACCTCGTATGTTGTGCCACCGATTTTGATTTCAAAATTCAGGTTGTCTTTATCAAAGGTTGGAGTTAAGACTTCAAT